>JBFGKR010000375.1:0-2633 GCA_041576575.1 Arenicellales bacterium
GCGATCTCGTCGTGGACGGCGGATTAACGGCGCGCTAGCAGGCCCGGACCGCGACCGTTGGAGTCCCGTTGTCGGAGCGGACGGCGGCCACAGGCGCTATTTAGCGCGGCCCACATCCACGTCGCACTCTGCCGCAGCGTTCTCGAACAGGCGCTAAGGCATCGCGCGTCGTCGACGAGCGTCCGCGCGCGTAGCGGCTCTGGCGATGGATGGAACAAAGATCGAACGCGCGTTTTCCGGCGCCGTTGGCGCGGCGACCCTGATATTGACGGCGAACACTTCTCACCGCGTATCGCCGACACCGAAGTAAATGCCTCGCCGGCGAGCCGAATCTTCGGTGATTTTTTAGTGTAAAGACCGGACCAAGCCACCGTATCCGGGTCATCCGTCACCGCAACCTGTGATATAAAGCCATCGCGGTCGCAGAGCCAAAGAGCCAGTCCGATGGAATTTATCGAATATCTTCCACAAGTTTTTTCCTTGTCAAATCTGCTGATTCTCGTACTCGGCACCATCGGTGGACTCGTACTCGGCGCGACCCCCGGCTTGAGTCCGACGATGGCGGTGGCGCTTCTCATCCCCTTCACATTCCAGATGGAACCGGCGCCGGCGCTCATACTGCTGGGGGCCGTATACACGTCTACGGTTGCCGGCGGCGCGGTCAGCGCAATCCTCGTGAGCATTCCCGGGGCCCCCGCAAACATCGCCACGCTGTTCGATGGTTTTCCGCTCGCAAAAAAAGGAAGAGCCACAGAGGCGCTTCATTATTGTTTTATAAGTTCGTTCCTGGGCGGCATTACCGGCGTCGTCGTTCTGATCTTCTTCTCTCCCGTTTTGGCGGACGTTGCCCTGCGGTTCGGCCCCTCCGAATTGTTTTGGGTGGCGGTGCTCGGGGTGACGGTGATCGGTTCCCTGGGCGCCGAATCGGTGGTCAAAGGCTTGTTCGCCGGCGCCGTCGGATTGTGGATATCGACCGTGGGATACAACCCGATCCTGGGCGAAGAACGCTTCATATTTACGGAGCATCTGACGGGCGGCATTAATATCATCGCCGCGCTCATCGGTTTGTTCGCAATACCGCAAGTGCTGACGATGCTGGAGATTTCCCGCCGAGGCGGCAAGGTGGAAATGTTAAGTATGGAGCACCACGGTTTATTGACGTCCTTACGCGACAATCTCAGGCGCGTGAAGGCGTTGGTGATCGGCACCATATCGGGGGTGATCATCGGTATCATCCCCGGCGCGGGCGGACAAATATCGGGGCTGATCGCCTACGATCAGACCAAGAAGTTCAGCCGCGACAGAGAACGCTTCGGCAAGGGTGAACCAGACGGCGTCATCAGCGCGGAGAGCGCCAACAACGCGATGGTAGGTCCTTCGTTAATCCCGCTGCTGGCACTTTCGGTACCGGGAAGCCCG
Organism: Arenicellales bacterium; assembly: GCA_041576575.1. Classification (GTDB taxonomy): domain Bacteria; phylum Pseudomonadota; class Gammaproteobacteria; order Arenicellales; family JAANXG01; genus CALZGZ01. The sequence goes on from JBFGKR010000375.1 coordinate 1,420, forward strand.
ACGGCGGCGGTGTTGTTGGGCGGGTTGCTGATCAACGGACTGTTTCCGGGCCCGGATCTGTTTACCGTGCACGCAAAGGTAACCTGGACTTTCATCGATTCGCTCATCCTGGCTCAGGTGTTCATGCTGATTTTCGGCCTCAGCATCAGCCGCTACAGCCGTTTCGTCACACGCATACCCAATCACTACATGGCCGCCGCCGTTACGGTGTTGGCGATTTTCGGCACCTACAGTGTGCAGAACAACATGTCTGATGTGGTGGTCATGATGACCTTGGGCACGTGCATGTATTTCGCGATGAATTTCGGATTCACGCCTGCCCCGGTGGTGCTCGGCATCATCCTCGGACCCATCGCGGAGACGAATTTTCTGGAAGGATCGCTTATTGCAGAGAGCCGGGATGGAGCGCTTGCTTATTTCTGCACCGGCGCCATCAACCTGATTCTGATCTCCCTGTGCCTGCTCTCGGTCGGATACAGTGTATATATCGAAATCCGGAAGATGCGAAAACGCCGGAGGACGGCGACATGAAGTCGGAGCTTCGAACATCCCTGGCGATGCTGTTGTTTGCGGCGGCTTTGTACTTCGCAAGCGCCGCACCCAGCAATCAGGCCGCGTTCGTGTTTCCAAAAATGATAGCCCTCATCCTGGTCGGAATAGCCGCTGCGTCGATCTGGCACGGATGGACACGAGGCGGCGCGGACAAATCTTCGACTCGAGTACGCATTCCATGGAGAGCCATTTGGCCGGCGCTGATCGTGTTCGCGTTGTCCGTGACATTGGCCGAGCAACTCGGGTTTTACGTCACCTGTTTGATTGCGTTCATCAGTCTCGTTGCTCTTTATTCCTCTCCAGGGCGATGGATGACAGGAGTCGCTAAGATTTGCGTCATTGCGGCGGCGTTCATCGGCGTCCTCTACGTCCTTTTCACGCTCGTATTGCGTGTGCAAATACCGCAGGGGATGTTAATGTAGGGGATTGCCGGGGTGCCGTTTCGATCCGGGCAAGCCGTTGCGGGCGCGTGCATTGTGATCGCAAACAGAAGCGAACCTTAACCGAGGAGGAGACGATGCAGTTATTCAAGAATCGCACCGATTTGTTCGTGGGTTTTTCAGCAATAGTCCTCGCGCTGGCTCCGCCCGTTGCCGCGAACGCGGGAGATTTCCCCGACAAGCCGATCTCGGTGACCGTGGCGTACACGCCGGGCGGCGCCA
>JBFGKR010000376.1:0-2600 GCA_041576575.1 Arenicellales bacterium
CAACGGATGTGTGTTGTTGTCGCTGCAGGACAACGGTCGGGGTATTCCCGGGGAGATACGAAAGCGCGTCTTCGAGCCATTTTTTACCACCCGAGCCCAGGGAACCGGACTCGGTCTGGCGATTGCTCAGGCCATCGCACACGACCACAGGGCGGAGATCGATCTAAAGAGCAAGACCGGGCACGGCACCACGATCTCGTTTCGGTTTCCGAGTGTCGGCGGCGGCAGGAGAAGCGATGACTGACCCCGCGCTTGTAATCGTTGAGGACGACGACGACCTCAGGGAGGCGCTGTGCGACACCGTCCACGTCGCGGGTATCAGCGTCGTCGGGGTTGCGGACGGAGCGTCGGCGCTGCAGCTGATGGAGGATCGCGAACCCCGACTGGTGTTGAGCGATGTAAAAATGAAACCTATGGATGGCTACTGTCTACTCGGGGAAGTTCAACGCCGCCACCCAAGGGTCCCCGTGGTGCTCATGACCGCGTTCGGCAACATCGAGCAAGCGGTGCGCGCAATGCAGGGCGGCGCGGTGGATTACTTGGTCAAGCCCTTCGAGGCCGACGTTCTGCTCGAAGCGGTGACGCGCTATGTCCGTAAAGCCGATGCCCGGGAGGACAACGTCATTGCAGCCGACCGTGCCAGCAAACGCCTGCTGTCCCTGGCGGGCAAGGTGGCCGCGAGCGAAGCAACGGTGCTGATAACCGGCGACAGCGGCACCGGGAAAGAGGTGATCGCACGTTACATTCACGACTGCTCGCCGCGCAGAGACCATGCCTTCGTCGCCGTTAACTGCGCCGCGATTCCGGACACGATGCTGGAGGCCACGCTGTTTGGACATCAAAAGGGCGCGTTCACCGGGGCCTACCAATCGAGCGCAGGAAAATTCGAGCGAGCGCAGGGCGGCACTCTGCTCCTCGACGAGATTTCCGAGATGGATTTGGGGCTGCAGGCCAAGTTGCTGCGCGTTCTCCAGGAACGCGAAGTGGAACGCCTGGGCGGGAGCCGGGTCATCGAACTCGATGTCAGGGTGCTGGCAACGTCGAACCGCTCGCTGCCGTCCGAGGTCAAGGCTGGTCGGTTCCGCGAAGATCTGTATTACCGCGTTAACGTGTTTCCGCTACATATACCGCCCTTGCGGGACAGACCGGGGGACATCTTGACGCTGGCCCGCTACTTCCTTGAACGCCATGCGCGCTCGACGGGACAAGCAATACCTCGGTTGGAGGAAGCCGCGGCGCAATGGTTGTGTAGTTATCGTTGGCCGGGAAATGTACGCGAGCTCGAGAATCTCATGCACCGCGCGCTTATTCTGTCGAAAGAACACGAGATCCGGCTCGACGATCTCCACACTGAGTTCGATCCGGGTGAAACTGAAAACGACACACAACCCCGGCCTGCGAACGATGTCTCGGTGAGCCTCGACAACTACCTCAAGTCTCTCGAGGAGGCGCGCATCGTGGACACGTTGAAGTCGGTGAACGGGAGTCGAGAGGAGGCGGCGAGACGTTTGGGCATCAGCGCCCGCACCCTGCGTTACAAGCTGGCGAAGATGCGCGAAGAGGGCGTCTCGTCGTCCACAATTTGAAGCAAACTTTGCGAGAACGGCACATGTCGGAAATTGATATCTCACATCTCATGGGACAGATGCGGTCGATGGCGGCGGCCGCTAAGGGCGCCGGTGCGTTTGCCGACGAGGGATCCGATTCCGGCGAATTCGCGGATCTGCTGCAGCGTGCAGTCGAGCAAGTTAACAATACCCAGAAGACCGCGGCCAACATGGCGACCGCCTACGAATTGGGCGATGCCAAAACCAGCATGGCGGAGGTAATGATCGCGCTGCAAAAAGCGAACATCTCGTTTCAAGCCATGCTGCACGTCCGAAACAAGCTCGTGTCCGCGTATCAGGAAATCATGAGCATGCAAATTTGAGCTATGCACGATAAATGCAATGACGAAACAGGCGTAAACCAACGAGGAGCGCAAAAGGTTTGCATGACCTCTGCGTGAAAAAACTATGGCACAAGTAAAGCCCGAACTTATCACGGTACCCGCAAGGGGCTTTGCCCAATTACCCGCGGTGCGACAAATAGCTATGCTGATCGGTTTGGCGGCGAGTATCGCCCTCGGGTTTTCAATCGTCCTCTGGTCGCGAACACCGTCCTTCCAACCTCTGTATGGGAGTCTGTCGGACAAGGAAGCGGCGGAAGTCATCGACGCACTGCAAAACTCCGACATTCCATATCAATTGGACGATGCGTCCGGAGTGATCATGGTGCCGGGTGCGCAGCTGCACAATGCGCGTATCAAACTGGCGACGGAAGGTTTGCCGCGCGGTTCCGCTGTAGGATTCGAGCTGCTGGAAAAGTCCAAAGGATTCGGCGTCAGTCAGTTCATGGAATCGGCTCGATATCAGCGCGCCCTCGAGGGCGAATTGGCGCGATCGATCGCAAGTTTGCAAAACGTGAAATCCGCGCGTGTACACCTGGCCATTCCCAAACAATCCTCCTTCATTCGAAATCGAAAGAGCCCCAGCGCCTCGGTGGTGATAAACCTGTATTCGGGCCGTCAGCTCAACGATGAGCAGTTGGCGGGGATCGTG
>JBFGKR010000377.1:0-2590 GCA_041576575.1 Arenicellales bacterium
AGCTCTCGCACGTTGCCCGGCCATTCGTAAGCCAGCACCTTTCGGCGCGCGGCTGCGCTCATGAGTTTTTTCGGCTTACGATATTTCTTTGAAAGTCTACCGAGGAAACGATCGGCCAACTCCAATATATCTTCCCCGCGTTCCTTCAGCGGTGGAATGTCGATGGGCACGACATTGAGGCGATAAAAGAGATCCTGGCGAAACTCCCCGGCGTCCACCATTTCTTTGATGCAACGGTTGGAGGCCGCAATGACTCTTACGTCAGACAGCATCGTTTTCTTGCCCCCCACTCTTTCGAACTCTCCTTCTTGTAACACGCGCAGCAGCCTGGGTTGTGCTGCAAGCGGTATCGAGTCGATTTCGTCCAGAAACAGAGTGCCGTTGTGTGCGCGTTCGAAATATCCGTGGTGCACCTCGCACGCGCTGGTAAATGCGCCCTTTTCGTGGCCGAACAAGGCGCTTTCTACGAGATTTTCCGGGATGGACCCACAGTTCACAATCACGAGATCGCGATCCCAGCGTTCGCTCAGTGCGTGCACGGCGCGAGCGATGACTTCCTTGCCGACCCCCGTCTCGCCACTGATCAAAACGGTCGCCAGGGTGGGCGCCACGATTTCCACGGCCTCCAGAGCTCTACGCATCGCCAAAGATTCGGCCACGATATTCGGTCGAAAGTTCTTTCGCCCGGCCAATCCGCACCAAGCTCTTTTTATCTTCTCCTCGACGCGGGCGGTTATGGCATCGGAGGCCGTCTTCGATACAACGCTGGCGCCGTCGCTGTGATACTCATCCCCTGTTTTCGTCTGCACACTTTTCGGGTCGGTGTAGATACAGACTTCACACATGCCATCGTTGGTTGCAATCCGTTTCTTGAGTTCGATCTTGGCGTAACCGAAATTGCGCGCCGCGATCCCGCCGAACACGCTGGAGGTCATCCTGCAGAGCTCCGGCGCGTGCTTGACCGCTTCACCGAACGGACAACGACTGTTGATGACTCGAACCACCCCGGCCTCGCTCGCGGCCCGAGAGAATTGACCGCCGATCCGATTCTTTATCGCCAGGATCATGTCGGTGTATTGATCGAGATCGACGGCGCCGTCGTAGCTGAGTTGTTTCCGGGCCACCTCTTCGAAACAATTCGACGCCACCAGCCCGATATGTTCGATATGGTTGATCTGTCGGCAGTTCGCGCATCCTGTTTGCGCGGCAACTCCCACGATCTGCGTCAAAAACGTCTGAAGAAAGGAGATTGGGTCCGGTTTTGTCGGCAACTCTTTGTTCATGCGTGAGACCTCGCTTGCCCCCGGCGTGAGGATGCATCGTACTATCAAGAATGCCGCATTACGAGAGCCGCACGACACCTCTGTTCAGCGAAAACGCCGACAGCTCTCGTGCACATCAGGAATCTAATGTGCTTTAAAAGCGCCTGCCGACTCCGGCCAGAACCGCGAACGGATCGATGTCGACATCCACGCGACGGACGGTCCCTTGTGTATTTAGCGTCACTTCCGTGTCCAGTTTGATGTACCAAACGGCCAGATTCACAAACCAGCTGTTATCGAGTTCCCAGTCAAGCCCTGCCTGAACCGCTACGCCGGGCGAATCGTCGGCCTTGATGTCCGTCGGACCGCCGAGGGCGAGGTCCAGGGCGTCCGACGACTCCTCGTCAAAGAAAAACGTGTAATTCAGGCCGACACCAAGGTAAGGACGGAGGTCCTGTTCATGGTTGAAATAATATTGGACGGACAGCGTGGGCGGCAGGTGTTTAAAATCACCGACATTCCCCAGCGCGGCCAGAGATCCTTTGCTTTCGATGTCGTGGGAGAAGGGTGTGGCGACGAGGAGCTCTATGCCAACACGATCAGTCATCATATAAACGAGTGTAGCGCCGAGCTGAACATTACTGTCGAGACCGACCTCGGAACCCGGCACGCCGGACACGCGCCCGCTGTCTTCGTCCGGGATCACTGCGACCGCGCCGCCGCGCAGTATCCAGTCTCCTTTATCTACACTGAGAGCGGGGGTGGCAAAACAGAGAGCCAAGACGGTCAGGGCGGCCTCCCTCAATCGCTTCATTCGTTTTTCCCCCTTAGCGTCTAACATCCCGTTGCTCCGAGCTGTGTGCGGCCATTTCGGCAAACCGGACATGCTCGGCAGAAGACCGCGTTTCTCACGTGGGCGGTGACCAGGATCAAGCCGCCGAGCACCGTCAAGACAATTTCGGTGGGAAGTCCGGCGACCTCTTCGGCCAGCGCGTCTTCGGGGAGAAAAGCGGCGATTCCGATCATCAGCATTCCCCACACGCCCAGAACAATCACGTGCGCCCGGCGGTGTTTATGGTAGCCGGGAACGAAGGCGATGAACCCTAGCAGCAAGATCGCTATCCCAAACGCCGTGTGCGCCGGCTCTTCCGTCGCCGCCAACACTGGAAGGGACGCGGCCAAAAGCGGGGTCGCAACGCAATGCATGACGCAGAGCGATGAAACGAGTGTTCCGGCGACATCCCAAGACTTCACATAAGGTCGATAGACGTAGGACATTTCCTCTTCCTCCTGCTGCCCCAGTGCGGAGCTTCGTCGCACGCGTCGCG
>JBFGKR010000378.1:0-2547 GCA_041576575.1 Arenicellales bacterium
GAAAGTACCAAAATGCATGAGCGGCGGAGCCGAATTTCACCGAGCGTTTCATCGCTGAGGGCCGCACGATCGCGCAACTGAATCATCCGGGTATAGTGACGATCTACGACGTCGCCGCTGAGAACTTCTACACATACATTGCCATGGAGTATCTCCCAGGTGGCAGTCTTAGGGAAAGATTACAGCAAAAAATGTCGGAAAAGGTGGTGCTGGGAATCATCTATCAAATGGCCGATGCCCTCGCATGTGCCCACGACAGCGGTATCGTCCACCGCGACGTCAAGCCGGAGAACATCATGTTCCGGGCGAACGGCTCCCCGGTGTTAACCGATTTCGGCATTGCCAAGACCGTCGGTTCCGATGCGCGGCTGACACAGTCTGGAATCATCGTCGGCACACCACGTTACATCAGCCCCGAACAGGCCGACGGTCGCGGTACGGATCCGCGCTCCGATTTGTACGCCTTGGGAGTAATTCTTTACGAGATGTTGGCGGGGAAGCCGCCGTTCGGTAAAGGAAAAGACGACAGTATTTCCTTGTTATATTCTCACGTTCACGACCCGATACCGGATTTGCCTGAAAAACATCGTCACCTGCAGTATCTGGTTGACGCCACAATGGCAAAGGACCCGAACAAGCGCGTTTCCGATTGTCATAGGCTCGCCGACATGATTCGGGTGATTCGTCGTGAGGTCCGGCGCAGCGGAACTTCTGTGCTTGTCGACGAACCCGCGGCTATTGCGGAGGACTCGAAGGGAAGCGTAAGCGCAATCGTCTCCAAGAGCCTGAAGAAAAAGTCCGGGACATCGTGGCGGTTGTTCGTCGGCGGCCTGGGAGGTCTGAGCGCGATTTTGTTGCTGGCGGCGATCTTGGCCGACGGGACGAGCTGGTTTTCAACGGAAGAGGACGCAACGACGACGAGCGACGCGAGCCGCGACGTCGAACTACCGTTGCCCCGACCGCTGTTGGTAACGCCGCAGTCGCCGCAAACGGAAACTACGCCGGATACGGAGACCTCTGCCATGGCGGAAACGTCCCTCGGAGCAGTGGAAGGCGGAAGCCCCGACGATCCCGACACACCGCAACGGGAATCCACCACTGTCGCAGCCGGTGCCTCCCCAGAGGCCGCTCCCGGGGCGCAGACAGCGGACACCAGCGGAGGCGACGCAACTCGGGATTCCGAGGCTCGAGGGCCGGTCGAAGTGAAAACGCCCACGCCGGCAACCGAGATCGCCGCGGCGGATCGGAAGAGCGCGAAAAGCACTCAGCCGCGACAGCGCCGGTTGGCGCTTCAGTCGATGCTGCGGTTGGCGGAAAAGCAGGTGCAGCTGGGCCAGCTCGATGCACCCGAAGGAGACAACGCCCTGGACACTTATCGCCGCATACTGTCGAACGACAAAAAAAACGCGCGAGCCAAGGCCGGGTTGAAGGAGATTGCAGACTATTTCTTGGATCGAAGCCGGGAGTCCGCCGAAGCCAAGGATTATCAGCGGGCGCAGGCCTTCGTTGCGCGCGGTTTGGAAGCGGTCCCGGAGCACGAAAATTTACGCGGTTTTCAGACCGAAATGAAATTGCGTCTGGAGGCGGAACAGGAGTTCGCGAAAGCGGAAGACCACTATTGGGGCCGCAACGCGGAGCGCGATCTTGCAGCGGCCGTGCGTTATTACCGCAAGGCGGCGGAACAAGGGCATATCCTCGCTCAATATTACCTCGGAATCGCCTACGCCGACGGCACGGGAACGAGCTTGGACGAAGCGGAGGGACTGCGATGGTTGCGTCGCGCCGCAGTACAGGGAAACGAGGATGCGCAGTTCAACTTGGCCCTGGGTCTGATCTTCGGGTCCGACCCCGATCCCGCGGAGGCTGCGGATTTGATGACAACGTTGGCGGAAAGAAACTACGAACCGGCCTTTAAAATCCTGGGTTGGATGTTCAGCACAGGTACCGGCGTCAAGCAGAGCATCAAAGAAGCCATACGGTGGGATTTCAAAGACGCCGTCACCGAGTCCCCTGAGGGGGCACTGTTCCCAGAGCGCGCAGTGAACTCCTGGAGGAGGCTGCTCAACACGGCCATTCAGAAGACCAAGCAGGAACAGAAACCGCAGGAAACCGGCTGATTATTCGCAGAGCGCAGATCGGGATAGTATCGGGCTCGTAGGCCGATCGCGCGTCCCGGCTGCGCGCGCGTCTGCGGCCAAGATGGTCGCCGACTGCGGTGCTAGGTCTGATGCCGAATACCCATTAAATGTCTCACCTCGCCCGGACCGCAACGCATCGATAGTGAAATCCGGAGTAAGCCTTACAGCCCACGCAGCAGACGCACCACCGCCAGCGCTATCAATCCGAGCAACAAATTGGTTCCGACGAATGCCCGAATCCGACCGAGTTGCTTCGCGCCGTTTGGTATATCTTTGTCCGAAATTGCACGGCGAAGGCGGCGGTAGGGCACAAAGAAGATATGAAAAAATATCGCTATCATCACCACTCCGAGGGCGAGCATGATGTGTACGTGTGCACCCGCGGAAGCGAATCCACCCATCTGCACCA
>JBFGKR010000379.1:0-2534 GCA_041576575.1 Arenicellales bacterium
CTGGACTTTTGCGATAAACAATTACCTGCTGGGAAACGACCCCTTGGTGTTCGACCTGTTATTTTGGAATTCGGACTCTACCCGCATGCCCGCGAAGATGCACAGCGATTATCTGCGCAAGATGTATTTGCAAGATCTGCTTAAGGAACCGGGCGGGATCAACCTGCTGGGTACGCCCATTGACATTCGACGCATACATACTCCCAGCTATTTTCTGTCTACGCGAGACGACCACATAGCACCATGGAAATCGACCTACGCGGGCGCCGCACTCTTCTCCGGGCCGGTGCGCTTCGTCCTGGGTGCGTCGGGTCATATCGCCGGGGTCATCAATCCGCCAGCGGCAAACAAGTATCATTACTGGATCACCGCGGACGACGATCTGCCCGAACGAGTGGAGGACTGGTTGGCATCCGCGGTGCAGCGCGACGGTTCCTGGTGGACCGATTGGAAGGCGTGGGCGAAGCGCCTGTCCAATAAGACGGTCGCAGCCCGGCATCCGGAAGCCGGGGAGCTGGATGCCATTGAAGACGCCCCCGGCAGTTTCGTCTCCATGCGCGACGAAGACGTTAGCGACCGTTACTGAACCGCTGCAGGGACTCCAGGGACAACCGAAGCCGCTCTCCCGCCAACGCCGTAGACCGTCGCCAGGTCGCTTCTCTTATCGTTGTCTCGCCGGCATGAAACGCCGCGCTATATTGGTTTTCCACTGGAGGTGTCCGCTGGGTGTCTCATAGCGAGCGTGTTATGCTTTTCGGCCGACCGACACAATACGGTGGCTTTTATAAGCTTGTGCAGTGACGCTGAGGTTGCATTAATGGAGCGGGGTACGATGTTGCGCTTGTCGATTTCTGTATTAATTGCGCTGCTGGCGTCTGCGTGCGCGAGCTCGCCGCCGCAAGTTCCCGCGCCTGTGGAAAGTCCACAATCCGAGCCAGACACAATCACGAGGTCTTATCCCTTGGAGCAGCGGCCCGAGTTCGTGGGCCGGGAACTCGAGGGTGCAGCGCCGTCCGAGGAATCGACGGAAGACGTGATGCTCGGTGTGCGTAGGGATGGAACTCCGGAACATCTGTCCGATTACTCCGGTAAGGTCGTGGTGGCGAACTATTGGGCGAGTTGGTGCCCTCCGTGCTGGACCGAACTACAACAACTGGAGCAAATACGTGAAGAATACGCCGGTCGGGACGTCGCAATTATCGCCGTTAATTTTGGGGAATCCGCGTCCGCAATCGACGCTTTCCTGCGCCGACAGCAGACGCCGCTGCGATTAACCATCTTGTCCGATCATTCCACCCGGGCTTCGTTGGAGCAAGGCGTCGAGTCGGTGCCGACCACGCTGGTGTTTGATGCCGAAGGTCGAGTGGTGAGACGTTATGTGGGTCTCTTCGGTTTCAGCGCGTCGCGCATCCGAGGCGATATTGATCGGCTGCTGCAACGGCGGGGTTGAGCCTTGCCCGTTCCGGAGACAGCTTCTACCAACGCGCGTGCCGCGCTTCGACGCATCGTATCGGTCGCGCCCATGATGGGTTGCACGGATCGCCACGACCGTTACTTCCTGCGTCTCATCTCTCGGCATACTTTGCTCTACACTGAGATGATCACGGCCGATGCAATCGTGCACGGCGATCGAGATCGATACCTGTCTTTTGATTCATTTGAAAAACCAGTGGCGTTGCAAATCGGCGGTAGTGACGCCGCAAAGATGGCGTTCTGCGCCCGGGTCGGAGAAGACTACGGATACCAGGAAATCAATATCAACGTAGGGTGCCCAAGCCAGCGGGTGCAATCGGGTCGGTTCGGCGCGTGCCTGATGTTGCAACCGCAACGCGTCGCGGAATGCGTGCACGCCATGTCCCACGCCGTTCGCATACCGATAACGGTGAAGTGTCGCATCGGTGTCGACGATCGCGACTCCCTCGAGGACCTGGTTGAGTTCGTCGGCACAGTATCCGCGGCCGGCTGCGGTGTGTTCATAGTTCATGCGCGCAAGGCGTCGTTGCAGGGTCTGAATCCGAAACAGAATAGAACCGTCCCGGGTTTACGCTACGAAACCGTGCATGCCGTGAAACGCGAGTTTCCCTATCTGACCGTCGTCATCAATGGAGGGATCGCGAACCTGGACGAAGCGGAGAGACAGCTCGCGCGTGTGGACGGTGTCATGATCGGCCGCCAGGCTTACACTAATCCATATATGCTAGCCGCCGTGGACGGGCGTTTTTACGCAGACCCGAGACCACCGCGCAGCCGGACGCAGGTACTCGAGTCTTACCTCGGGTATTGCGCTCGGCATTTAGAAAGCGGCAGCGGATTGAAGAGGTTGACGCGCCATCTCCTCGGTTTATTCCACGGCCAACCCCGGGCCAAGTTATGGCGGCGATATCTGAGCGAGCATGCGCATCGTCCCGACGCGGGTGTGGAAGTGATACGCGACGCCGCGGCCGAAGTGTTGCCAGCTGTTTCCTATCTCGGATAATCTCCGCACAATTAGCAATCATTCCCTGAAACCACAAAGGAGTCACATAAGATGATCA
>JBFGKR010000380.1:0-2509 GCA_041576575.1 Arenicellales bacterium
ATCCACATTCCCCCGAATCATATCCGCGATCGCGACCGCTTGCCGCTGCGCCTCACAAGTGGTGTCACTCAATCCGTAAATGATAGGGAAACGCACCTGGGAGAGGATTTGCGCCGACTCCTCCACTGCGTCTTCGACACTGGCTTCTCGTCCGTCGATGAGCGCGATTGGGTGGCTGCCAATGGAATGTTGCGCAAACCAAGCCCGTCCCAATACGCAGGCGTTCTTGGCTTTGGTGATGCGTTTCTCGTCCACATCCACTGTCAAGACCATGTCGTCACAGACGCAACCACAGAATGTACAAGTCGCGTTTTCAACAGTACGAATGTTGTCGCTCATCTGCTACCTCCGAATCTCAGATCTGTTCATATGCGTCGGCACTGTTAAACAGCCTCGACATTGACCTCAAATGTCTTGGAGATGGGCATTCCGCTACCCGCCGTGTCGCCGCCCATCAACCGGCTGGAAGAAGGCCCATAGGCCATGAACAATACGCTCGATGGTAAATCTTGGGGCTTGCGTCCTTTGCAGCGCGCTATGATCTCGCCTTCGGAATTGCTCAAGCGAACCTGGTCGCCGTCCTTCAGGCCTAAGCGCTGCATATCATCGCGGTTCATTTCTACGGTGGAGGTAACCGTTAAATACTCCTCTTCGAGCTTCCCCTCATTGAGGGAGGTCCCTTGTTGCTGCGACCGACCGGGAATTAGAATCATGGTCTCCATCACCATTTTCGACACCTCTGACATACGAAAGTTACAAGTAGCACGGGCGTACCCGCCGCGTCTTTAATTGACCATCCGTTGCTATTATTCCCGCGAATCTGCGCGCAATCCACCAAGCCGTGCAAGCTCCGTCCGGGCGAGTATAAAAGCCAGGCTCGATGGATGCCAGATCGTCAGGGGTCGGGGGAACGTCGTAAAGGTCGCGGTCCGACGCAGAGATCATAGCGTCTGCGGACAACGCACGCGGCATCGGGACGAGGCCGGGCGCCCGAATAATACAACACCCACGTGGTACAAACGAGTCAAGTTTGGACTGGCCGCGGCGGTGGCTGGCACCGCGCGGATCGTGGCGTTGCCGTGTCGCAATCGGGCGCAGCGGAATCATTCACGCTCGCGGCGGCGCGGATTCGATCTTGATGCGGCTCAGTCGACGGCACGTTTTGGCAGGTCGCCTCCTTACGCTTGTGGCCCGCGGGAGCAATTCGTCACATCGAGTCTGGGATTAGCAATTTTCGTGCACACCCGTCTGTTCTCGGCCCCGGGAAACTCCGTTTTGCCTTATAGGATTCTGTAACCGTGCGCACGCCCGAGCATTCGAGCCGCTGCGCGCCAATCGACCCGCCGTTGGAGGAGTTTCAGCGCGCTTTGTCGTGGAAGCGAGGGGTGTACTCGCATGTGTCGACTTTGGGACAAACTGCTGCGCAATTGGCACGATCGACACTCCCGTTAAGCTCCTTGGTTGCAGCGGATTCTCTACGTCCACGGTGCCGAATGATTACTTCCTGCGTATCGCGGGTTGAAATTAGGCGTGCGGCGAAAGCGCCCGGCGTAAGGGGAGATCGTTCGTTCCCACCGGATCCGGAGAGCACGTCCGCGCTCGAATAACCGTACGTTTGCGGACGCGGTCGGCCCAGCCGGGCCGACGGGAAGATACTAATACGGGCGCCCCTGGAACTTCGTCGGCGATTGCATCGTCATGCACGAGCCGTTTAATCTTTGGCACACAGAGTGCATTTCCTTTGCAGCTTAACGCGCAACATGCCCAAAAGGTCCTGATATCGTACGTGCACGGTTCACGCTTATGAGCCCCCCTCGGCGCCGAACAGTAACGGTTCACTGCATAGCACTGACAATGGCATTGCACGCCCCGCCGGCGGCTGCGGTTTTATCCCGTGTGGAAGTCGATTCCGTTGAGGCCGTTCTGGAAGGCAGGGGTTTCGGCGCAGCGGGTGACTACGAACTGCTTCGCGGTCGGATGCATTTTAGCTTCGATCCGATGCATCCAAGGAATGCGGCGATCGTCGATATCGAACTCGCTCCGCGCAACCTCCGTGGTCATGTAGAGGCGGTTGCAGACTTTGTCGCTTTGCGGCCCAAAGTCGAGAACTCCGCGAGTAGTGTTGTCCTTGTAGAAGTCAGCAACCGTGGCGGTCAATTTTCCCTGGGCTACTTCAATCGCGCCAGCGATTGGACCTTGGACGCCCGCAGTCCCGCTTCCATCGGCGATGGTCTGTTGTTGCGCCGGGGATTGACCATCGTCTGGGTCGGTTGGCAGTTCGATGTGCCGGACAAAAGCGATAGGCTTCGATTGCGAGTCCCGGTTGTTCGTAACACGGACGGCACCTCGATCACCGGTTTGGTGCGTTGCGATTGGACCGTTGACCAGCCGCGAACGTTCCTCTCGCTTGGCCATCGTGGCCATGTCCCGTACGCGCCGTTTGATACTCGACATCCCGACAACGTCTTGACGGTCCGTGATGGACGCGAGCTACCGAGAACGATCGTAC
>JBFGKR010000381.1:0-2506 GCA_041576575.1 Arenicellales bacterium
ATCGGCAAGGACACCCGTGTTTCTGGCTATCTGCTGGAGTCGGCGTTGGAAGCCGGGCTTTCCGCGGCAGGCGTGGATATTTCGCTGCTGGGCCCCATGCCGACACCGGGCATTGCGTATTTGACCTGCACCGCTCGCGCCCTCGCCGGGATCGTAATCAGCGCCTCCCATAACGAATACGAAGACAACGGCATCAAATTCTTCTCTCCCGATGGTGAAAAGCTGCCCGACGCGGTGGAACTTGAGATCGAACGTCTCATGCTGCAACCCATGTCCGTCGTTTCCTCCTCGAAGCTGGGCAAGGCGGAGCGTTACCCGGACGCCGCTGGACGTTACATCGAGTTCTGCAAGAGCGCCATACCTCATCGGCTTACGCTTAACGGATTGACGATTGCAGTCGATTGCGCACACGGGGCCGCTTACCACGTCGCGCCAAACGTCTTTTCGGAACTGGGAGCCGAGGTGATCCCGATCGCCAATCGACCCGACGGGTTCAACATAAACCGAAATTGCGGGTCTACGCATCCTCAGATGTTGATGAACAAAGTTCGTGAGTTGGGCGCCGATGTCGGGGTGGCTTTGGACGGTGACGGCGATCGCGTAATAATGGTGGACGGCACGGGCGCCTTGGTGGATGGTGATCAGATTCTCTATATCCTCGCCACCGCGCGCCAAGCCGTTGGTGATCTACAGGGAGGCGTGGTCGGCACCTTGATGACGAACCTCGGTTTGGAGCAGGCCCTGGCCCGTAGTCGAATCCCGTTTCTACGCGCACAGGTCGGCGACCGGTATGTCATGGAGCTGTTGAAACGAGAGCAGTGGGAGTTGGGTGGCGAATCGTCGGGCCACATTATATGTCTGGATAAGAGCACAACCGGTGACGGAATCATCGCTGCGCTGCTGGTGCTGCAGGCTATGATCGATAGCAATCGGACGTTGCAGGAGTTGAAAACAGGAATGGAGATATTCCCGCAGACCATGATCAATGTGCGTATTCCGGGAAGCGCCGGACCAACTCGTCTCGACATCGAACGTTGCGAGACCATCAAGAACGCAGTGCGTGATGCGGAATCTACGCTCATGCAGAACGGTCGCGTCGTGCTTCGTCCATCCGGAACCGAGCCGGTGATCCGGGTGATGGTCGAAGGTAGTGACTCCGATCAAGTCGCGAGTATCGGTCAGCAACTGGCCGACGCGGTTAGGTCGGCCGCGGTCTCCGACGAACTGCAGCAGGCTGCTCTCTAAGTCGCCGAAACTCGGTGGGTCCCCCAGGTATTGACGGCTGCGCGCATTGCTTTATAGGCCAGCGACCGGTAACATCGCGCGCTCCCTGAAGTCTGGGATCTCCAGGCGGAAAACGGGAGGCCCTCCGGGACGCGAGCGCCGCGACTGCGGGTAGTCGATGGAGGGGAAAAAGCGCACTAGGTGGGACGTGTTGCGGCCGGCGGCTGGTGAACGCCCGGACTGGTATGTGCAGCGTAAATCCTAATTTGAGCGTCGCGCTCGGAACATCGCCAAGGTAACATTCATGCGACAACAAATAGTAGCCGGGAATTGGAAAATGAATGGCGTCCGCGCTACGGCCGCCGAGCTGATCGAAGGGATCCTTGCCGGCGTCGATACGGTCGAACGCGCGGAAGTGGTCGTTTGCCCACCTTACACATTGATCCCTCAGGTCGCTCAGGCTCTGGACGATCGCGGCATATCATACGGAGCGCAAGACTTAAACGTGAACGAATTCGGAGCCTTCACCGGTGAGGTGTCCGGACCGATGCTGCGGGATTTCGGTTGCAAGTACGTCATCGTAGGGCATTCGGAGCGGCGAGCGCTGTATGGCGACAGCAACAATATCGTGGCCGAAAAATTTAACGCGGCGCAACGGCACGAGCTAATCCCGATCCTGTGTGTCGGGGAGACTTTGGCGGAGCGTCAGGAGGATGAGACGGAAGCCGTGATTAATGCTCAGCTCGATGCGGTAATTGATGCCGCGGGCATAAGCGGATTTTCCCGCGCCGTCATAGCGTACGAGCCCGTCTGGGCCATCGGTACCGGCATGACCGCGACACCGGATCAAGCGCAGCTGGTACATCTATTCATTCGCGACAAACTCAGGGGTCTCGACAGCACTATCGCAGACGAGGTACGTTTGCTATACGGCGGAAGCGTGAAGGCAGACAACGCCCTCGGATTATTCGGACAACCGGACATAGACGGCGGTCTGATCGGCGGAGCTTCTTTGAACGCCTACGAGTTTCTCAATATCTGTCGCGCCGCCTGATACAGAAATCATGGTTAACGTATTGTTGGTCATACATGTGCTCGCGGCGATTGGTATCGTCGTGCTGGTGTTGTTGCAGCAGGGCAGAGGCGCCGACATGGGCGCCGCGTTCGGAGGCGGCGCCCAGACCTTGTTCGGCGCGCGTGGATCGGCGACGTTTCTGAGTCGGGTTACGACCTGGCTGGCCGCGGTGTTTTTTCTGACCAGTCTTAGTTTGGCCTATGTGTA
>JBFGKR010000382.1:0-2505 GCA_041576575.1 Arenicellales bacterium
ATAGATAAACATTCGCAACACCTTCCCGCGGTTTCGTCCCTCGAGGCTTGTTCAACGCCCGCCCCACACAGGCCTCTCATCAACAGTCTCGATCTCGCGCAGGCGTCGAACAACCCTTAACGTTAGCGCCAGTTCGTCCCGATCCTGCGAAAGTCGGCAATGAGTATGTTGCACGCTTTCCATTGAATGCACAGAGTAGTTGAATTTAGGTTTTGCAACGCGGTGTGGAATGTCCGTTATGGATGAGACCGGACGATTATCGATTGTTACTGCGTTCGGCAGCAGTGGGTCGACTAGAGACGAAGGACCACCCCGACCTCGAAAAATTTCGAATTGCTTTCGGCTTTGTCCCTGTTCGGCCACTATGTATAGTTCCAAACTATGTATAGATGTAGCTCCAGTGCCTGTTTAAACAAGCATCGTGTCCAGCGTGATCTATACATAGTTTCAGCTGCTCAGGGAGCTGCATACACTCGTCAGGCGAACGATCACAAAAGATTTTGGTGATGGCTTCCTGAAGACGAGAGCGGTGTTGTCTAGAGAATACGGGATAATGCGGAAAGCAACGTTCATTTGGTGCATGTGTCGGTCTACGATAGGAGCGCATTGCCACCTCAGAACATGAAATAACTATGTATAGCTTCGCGTCGCCCGCGTTCTCCCTCAACCCAACAAAACTGCCGTCAAGTACAACCGACCACTTGCTAACTATACATAGTTGAAAACTATGCATAGGGGTCGGGTTCGGGCGTTGACCTCATCGAGGAAAGTATCGCGAAGAACCGCACGCTGATATTGCGGCGCAATCGACAGCCGTCAGGACCTGCCCTTCGAGCGCAGTATAAAAATTCAATTCTAACGTCCGTTTCTGAAATAGTTCCGGACGTGCGAACCGGCTTGACGAATAAGATCCGGGAGAGCCTTCGGACTCCCCGAACTTGGGTTGGACATGCAGCGCTAGATAGGTTGGGGAAATTGGTCTTCTGACGAAAATAGCACCCCGACGATGCGGCGTAGCAATTTTCTGTATTCGCATCCGCAACCTAAGCGCCGCGATGGCATCGTTTACAGTTTACTTCACGAACGCAACGTTATCCTGCGACACCAATTCGTAGACGAGCCGTTTCAATTCCCCTAGCTCCGCTTTGAGCATTTGGTTCTCATTCCGCAGCACGTCTTGCTCCGCCTTCAAACCCTGGATGGCCGCCAGCGCCACACCGCTGGTGTCGAGCGCCGCCAGACGCGTGGGGTCGCCGCCCAGCTCGAAGCGCTCAGCAAAGTCCTCCGCCATCGGGCCGACGTGCCGCACGCCCGGTTCCCGGACGTAACTCCACTCGCTGATGTCCAGATTAACCACCTTGCTCAGGATCTCCGCCGGGTCCACCGCCGCGACGTCCCGCTTCACGCGACGGCTCGAGCCCGCATTCACCACCCCGGCGAGATTCAGATTGCCCCCGGTGGTGTAGGTGAACTCGGAAGGCCCGCTGTTGTAATTGAAGATCAGGTTGCCGACGCCGCCCGGACGCATGTCCCAGCGGTGTTGGCCGGGCCCGGTCGGTCCGCCGTTGATGAACACGAAGCCTCCCTGATTGCCCGTTGCCGCGTTTCCTTCCATTTCAATTCTTATCAGATTGACGCCGTTGTCGCGGAACGTGTGAATCGTATCCTGCGGATTGCGCGTGCCCGTGCCGATGTCGCCGTCGGAGTCGACGACAAAATCGCTGCAGTCGACGGTGTTGGTACCCGCGAAGGTGTCGTTGGTCAGCAGCGAGGTGCCGTCGCAGCCCACGTTTCCGTTGACGGTCACCGTGGAGTTCGCGCTGATTACGGACTGATTAGAAGCAAAGATGGCGTTACCGGAGCCGACGGTGATGGTCGCCGCCCGTAGCCGCAGCGTGGAGTTATCGTCCGCGGTAACGCGGCCGCTAAACATCGAGGGATTGGTCCCCTGACTGTCGTCGGCGCGCAGGATCGAGTCGTCGCTGACGCCGGCGGCAGCCCCAGTACCGGCGTTCGTGACCGTGGTGTCGGCGCGCAATCTGACGACCGCGCCCCGGGTACCTAGGATCGCCGGCGCGTCATTCCGGTTAGCATTGATGGTTGAATTGCGCAAGGTGATAACAGCGCTGTCTGTGGCCAGTAGATGCAGGCAGTCCGGATCTGCACCCAGGACCGGATTGGTAGTGCTGTTCCGCAGCTCCAACACGGCGTTACGAACCGCGCATATTCCTTCCTGTATGTTTTGAAACGTCACGTTTTCGATAAACGCCTGCGCGCCATTGGCGACCAAGACCAGATCTCCCGCATCGTTGCTCCGTATGGTGAGATTTTCGATCAGGGCCTTGGAACGTGTCCCGTTGATATTGACATTACCCTGTATGACTGGATTCGTCCCCCCATCAATATCCGCAAAACCAAAGATATCGATGTCTTCGGTGCAGGTGCCGTTCACCGTGATGGTTTGGCCCCCCGCGGTGTCGATCGCCGCCTGCAAGGATTGACCCG
>JBFGKR010000383.1:0-2493 GCA_041576575.1 Arenicellales bacterium
CCAAGGCGCTCTGTTGGAAACGCCGTTCATGCAGAACCTACCTCTCAGCTTGTGGAGCGACGATAACCTTGCGGTAACGGCCATTTTCGATCTCACTGTCCCGACCGAGCCGGGTCAGCAGTACGGCGTGCGCTTCACAGACCGCGCTCCGGCTGTAATGAGGCCCGGCAGCGATTTGGTAGAAGTAAGCGTGTTGCGCACCTTTACGGACCAGTTGGTCGTTCGGTTTCTCGAGGCAAACTTCGTGGCTGGCACGATAGACGTACTGGGCGCTGTTCCCCTCGACCCTCTTCTTGGAGACCAAATCGCGCTCATGCTTACATCACCGGCAAATATTAACGCGGTTTCCGCATCGTTTGCTTACGTCAACGGCGGAGTCCAGGGATCAAGTCAACCGTTACCCGGGAGTGCCGACATTTTCCAAGGAGAGGATTGGACTCGGGTACAGTTTCTGGCGCGACAAAGAATTGTCCCTGAACCCGCGACCCTAGTGCTTGTTAGCATAGGCCTCGCCGGTCTGGGATTTGCAAGACGAAGGCAGGGCGTTCAACAACGAAATACCCGCGACTAAGCCCACAAAACTCCGCCTCGCCGCGGGGTTTTGTATGGCATGAACACCCGCACAGCGACCCACCGCACCGAGCGCCGAGCGCAACAACTCGGGCTGAAAGGGGTCAGGTATTTCCCGGGGCACGCTCGTCAAGCCGGGCCCCGGGTCGTCGTGGCGCGGTTGCAGAGAGATCGTCGAAGTAATTCTAGGCTGACCGCGTGACGAGGTCTTGATGGTGCGGGTTTTCTCTTGGGGTTGTGTGCGGTGTCGAGTCTGCGATGGGACTGTTGACGCTTTGCGCAACGACGATCTAGCGCGCGCCCATAAAACCGCGCGAAGATCTTGGCCGTCCGCATATACGCAATCTGGGTCTTGGGAGAGATTACGCAACGTTATGTCGTCGATCATGCGTCGGCGCAACGGGCTGACGGATTTGTTAGACCCTGTCATGACTCTGCTCCTCAGGTGTGGAGTTGTCGTTTAGGGCACCACAACTTCAACACGGGACCGACCCATCCGTCATTGACTTAATCCAAACTTGCAGCAAGTACCCCGACGCGCCGCGATACACCGCGCGAGCGGTTCAGTCCACCGACCCGATGCAGCCGTTCGGGGGCGCTCATGTGAGTAGCGGCTCCTACACAGTACGCTTGTACCTCTGCTGTTTAGAAGAACTCCGCTACCGCTGACACTTGTCGATGCAATTCGCTTATGTCTCGCGTTGCGTTGCTTCTGACATAAAACCGTGCCTTGATTCACAGCCATGAGCAAACACGACACGGAGCGTTGCTCTTAATTTCATATTATTGATCGGTTACGATAAGGCTGAACCTAGGGGCAAATATTTTCATGGTCGCAACATGGTGCCGACAATAATGAGTAGAGAGGAATTGGTGCAGGCGAGCTTCTCAAGCCAAAAACCTGGACGGGTTTTTTACCGGCTCATCGCAGTGGGATTGAGCGCGTTGTATGCGGCGGCAGTTCACGGGCAGCAGAGCGTAGACGAGATTATTGTTACCGCTCCCGGCGGTAGCGCCGTTTCCGAAGTTCAACGGTTTCCCGGCAACGTGCAGACTGCGACGGACCAGGAGTTAGCGAAATCCGGAACGATCAACATCACGGACTTTATGCGCCAGAATCTCGGTTCGATAAGCATCAACGACACGCAAAACAACCCTTTCCAGCCAGAGCTGTCCTATCGTGGCTTTGGCAGTTCACCGCTGCTGGGCTTCCCCCAAGGGATCTCTGTTTACAAGGACGGCGTACGCCGCAACGAGCTTTTCGGCGACGTAGTGAATTGGGACACCATACCCGACTCGGCGGTGGCGCGCCTCGAGCTAATTCCGGGTTCCAATCCGATCTTTGGACTGAACACGCTGGGTGGCGCCGTCGTCATGCAAAGCAAGGGGGGATTCACCCACCCGGGAACCCGCGCCGAGGTTTATGGGGGCAGCTTTGAGCGTTTTGCCGCCGAGGCGGAAACCGGTGGCGCGCGCGACAACAGGGCTTGGTTTCTTACTGCCGAGGGCTTTACCGAGGACGGATGGCGGGATTTCTCGGAGAGCGATTTGGTGCGCGCCTTTGGTAAGTACAGTTTCCAAGGCGACACCGCGGATTTCGATGTCGCGCTGACCGTTGCCGACTCGGAACTGCGCGGCAATGGCGCTGCGCCCGAAGAGTTGCTCGCGCTGGCGGGCCGCGAGACCGTCTTCACCCACCCTGACATCACGGAAAACCGCCTGGCCCAGGTAAACGTGCGCTCGGTCTGGACCGCGAGCGAGGCCACTACGGTGACCGGAATTGCATACTATCGCGACATCGACACCGATACCTTCAATGGTGATGGCAGCGAATTCGAGGAATGTGAGTCGCCGGACAACGCCGGTCTGGTCTGCGAAGAGGAGGAGGCAGGTGAGGAATTGGTCCTTGATCAATTCGGCAGC
>JBFGKR010000384.1:0-2489 GCA_041576575.1 Arenicellales bacterium
GGGGGGGTGCCGGCATCTGATTCGCTCATGGTCGCCTCCTTCGCTACAACCGGTTCACGGGATCGGGTTGGGCCAGGAGGTATTACGCGCTGTCGTCCGGCGCCGGGCCTTGACCTAGGTCAAGGCGAATTTTTTAGCGAGCGTGTAACCAAACGGGATTTCGGTCAAGAGGCGTTTAGGCTGCGGATCACACTAAAGCTCGTTACGGCGAGCACCAACAGAATGGCAAAAAAAATCAGCGTCCGGTGCTCGAAGCGGCTGCCGCGCGCGATCTCTATACGTTGTAAGATCCAGTCAGAACCAAAATAGAGGATGACGGCGACAACCGTGAAGTAAATGGCTTCCATTTTGCGCTCCTGTGGTAACGAATATCGGGTCGGGGGGGTTACTCCGCGTCCGACCCGCGTTCGACCAATTGGCGATCGAATGTCGTGATGTGGCTGACGATCCACTGTTCAACACGCTCTGCGAACATTCGAACGTCGTCCTCGCCAATTCCGGCACCAAACCCGGCCACCATATCGGTGACTTCGTCGAGAAAGCGATCGTGCGCGGCCTTGTGCGCCGCATAGTGGGGGTTCTTCAACTCGCGCATGGTTTTTTCCTCGAGTGCGAAATGGGCCGAGAGGCGAGCGTGTAATCTGCCCAGACAATTCGACACATGTTCGAAGTCGGCGCGATTGACGCACATGTCAAAGAGGTCGTTTATTCGCTCGAACAAGTCCCTGTGCTCGAAATCCAGAAAATCGATGCCGAGCGAATAATCGTCTCTCCACTTCAGTAATCCCATCGTCTGAGCATCGAAGGCTGCGGCGCGTAGTCCGACCTTAGAATATCGCGAGCGACAGAGCAAGCGATCGACTGCGACGACTCTTCCGCGCGTTCATTTCAGAACGCACGCGGCCACATATCGTTCCGAGGCGGCGAGTTACTCGCCTAAATTTTCGTCGGAATGGACGAAGACGCCGGTTCGTCGGCGTCACAAATCCGGTATTTGCAGCGAATGCGACCTCGATTGCGCGCGAGACCGCAGCTTCCTGCTGCAAGCGGAAATGCGATTACACACGGGGCTGTGCGGACGACGTTCGGGCCATCCATTCCCGTGCGGTACAGTGTGTGAGTAAGAAAAAACGAATACGCATGGGGTGTTTTTCGTCCTCGGGATATGCCGAACGGTGCGAGATTCGGCCATTTGCATGGGGTCCGAAATTGGCGCGTGTCCGAAATTCGCGGGAGCGGTTGGTTTCGCCGATGACGGGTTTGCTTGCCGCTCATCGGCGAGTGTTTTCCGCCTTTCCGAAAGCTGTTGACTTATGTTGGTGATGCAAGAAGATATGAAACGCGCTATCGTTGCGATAAGCACCCCTAATGGTGCAGGTGTCTACAACCACTACGGAGGATGCAGCAGTGTGACAATGTCACGGTCACGCGCGTTCGCGCGCGCCCGCGCACCGCACGCGATCACGAAATTCATTTGCATTCGCATTCCAGAGGAGGAGAACAACCATGGCAATCAAGACATTCTTTGATCCCGCCGCGAAGCCTCCATAGCGAGGCGCACGTGCAGCGGACGCAGTAGTGTTCGAGTAGTGCAATACAGACAAAGGAAATTCGGAGGAGTTACAAACATGCATACCGTTAAACATTCCACACTTGGAAAAGGCTTGGTCGTAGCCGGGGTTCTGACGCTCGGCGCCCACCTTCCCGGGGCACAGGCGCAGATCGCGGATCCTATACCCGGCCCCATCACTCAGAGCAGAATCACCATCGGGCTCGAAACGCTGACGACCGGCCTGGTGGCGCCGAACTGGGGAACCGCCGCTCCCGGTCTGCCCGGAGTTCTGTTCGTCACCGACCAGCCCGGCATACTGTACGCGGTCGACGTGAACACGGGCAACAAGACCGAGTTCGCCAACGTCACCGCCCTGATCAACACCCTGCAACCGATGAACGGCCTGGGAGCGCGCACGTTCTTGCCCTTCGACGAGCGCGGGCTGCTTGGGGTGGCTTTCCACCCGGGCTTTGCTTCCAACGGCCTGCTCTACACCTACACCTCCGAGGCCATCGGCGTGCCGGCCGATTTCCCGGTACCTCCGGCGGCCGATATGACTCCGTTCGCCGCGCTGGGTCTGACCTACCCCAACCACCAGACGGTCATTAGGGAGTGGGCGGCCAACAATCCGAGCAACCCGGCGGCCGGTGTCAGCGGCGGCCGCGTGCTCATGCGCATCGACTCGCCGCAGTTCAACCACAACGCCGGGGCGCTGGAGTTCGACAACGACGGCATGCTCCTGATCGCCATCGGCGACGGCGGCGGCGCCGATGACGCGCCCGAAGTCGACATGCAGGACTTCATCGGGGTGCCCATACTCGGCCACGGCGAGGCGGGCAACGGCATCAACCCGGGCACCATTCTCGGCTCCATCCTGCGCATCGATCCCACCGGCTCCAACTCCCGCTACCGGATGTACGGCGTCCCGGACGACAAC
>JBFGKR010000385.1:0-2473 GCA_041576575.1 Arenicellales bacterium
CCCGCGCTGGACATCGAGCGGCTAGAGAACCCCCCCCAAAACAACTCGTCACAGTGTAAGCAGGGCCGTCACCAGAAATGGGTGATCTAGATCACATTGCTTGGAACGGTTGTGTTCGTAAATTGACCTGGATCAAGAAAATCCGGGCCTGATGGAGACCGACGTCGAGGTCCCAGCCCGAATATTGCATCGATGCGGAATCGAACGGCCGGCGGTCTGGCCGCACTTGGATCTTGAAACGCGTTGGCCGCGAGTCTTGTGGCCCGGCTAAACGTCTTTTTCGGGTGCCGGATCACTTCCGAGCGCCCGAAATTGGGATTCGGGTCCACCCGCGCTCGCGGGGACCGAGAGACTTGGTGCGGAACCGGGAGCAGGCCCCACGCTCCCGCGACCGGGGGCCCGCCCCTTCACCGTCAGCCGAGACACCCGGTGCATCGTTAGGGTTGTCGATTACAAGTTTTGAGTCGCAGCACGTACACGAGACCAATGCCAATCAGAACGCCACCGAGGAGTCGAAGCAACGTACCCTCAATCAAGAAAAACACCGAACTCCCTCCAATGAGAACAATGGATAGGATGGCAAAGATCTTCGACGACCTCGGTACACAACGGTGTTCGTACCAATCCTTGAGCAAGGGACCGAAAGTTGCGTTGGACAACAACCAGTGATGCCACGACTCCGACGATTTGGCAAAGCACGCCGCCGAAACCAGCAAAAAGGGAGTCGTGGGAAGCAGCGGCAGCATAGTGCCGGCCAGCGCCAAGGCCAAAAAAACAAACCCGAATGCCTTATAGGTGAAAGCGGCCATCTACCGTAGCGAGCATCTTGTGCCGAGGCGGCGCAATAACGGACAGACGTTTTTTGAGGTATAGAACTCGGCGAATTGCAGCGGGATTTCCTGGTAACCGGCGGCGGCCTCGGAACGATTACGTTTCGGGCAACCGGGGACGAGCTGCGCCGTCCTAAGTCGTGACGGACGAACGCGCTTCGGTGGGCACTACTACTCGGCTCGATTCCTTGTACAAGACGTCGATATTCGGGATGGTGACGCTTCGCCCTTTGAATATTGCGACTCTTTCGTTGCCGAGTTGTTTAATTGCACGGGCAACGGATTCCGGACGGGTCGCCAGTAAAGCGGCTATGTCTCGTCGCATTACCGGTAATTGAAGTATGCACGCACCGCCTTTGTCACAGTGCTCGCTCTTCATCATCACCAGAAGCAGGTTAACGAGGCGCACCCGAATAGGTATATGTTGTCCGCGTAATACGAGAGCGTCACGCGGGCCGCGATCGCGGGCGAGCATACGAAAGAAGCAACGGGCGAAACTCGGATACTGATCCACCAAGTTCAGTACGACATCGCCCGGATAGTGGCACACGTCGCAGGAGGTCAGAGCCTGCGCGGTCGCCGCGTGGGCATCATCGCCGAATAGACTGCGGTGACCCATAATCTCACCCGGGCCAACGACCCTGAACGCAGTTTTGTAACGAAAGGAATCTTTGTGCCACAGCAGGACGTGGCCGCTGCGAAGACAGAACAGTCCGGTCGGGTCGTCACCTTGCGAAAATATTCTGTCTCCGCGCGCGTGCGAACGGAAGATCATCGATTTTTCCAACACCTGCATGTCCAACGACGCCATCTCGCTATCGCGAACATGACCTCCCATAGCACAACATCCGATTCCGGCACATTTTATCTTCGCGTTCATATACTTTACGTCGAACTGGTTAGGCAGTAAAAGCTTTGAGGTCGATCGGGCAATGCAGACAACGGCGCTTTCGATGACTTAAATCTTTCCTGGTGTTCAATCGCGGATATCAAGTGCTGGTATGTTCCCCGCTGTCATCATCGTCTTCGCTATCGTCGTCATTCTCGCTGCGGGCGTCTTCCCCGCCGACATCATCGTCTCGGCTGGTGGCGTCGACATCCTCGCTGTCTTCATCCGTGGAATCAGCATCGTCAGAGGCCGAGCTGGCGTCGTCGCTTAGATCGACCTCGACAGCGCTCGGAGTCGCCCTGCCCTGGCTTTTGTTTACGAGGATATTGGCAACGTGAACGGTGGATCCCGCCGGCACCGTACCGATATTGAGGGATACCTGCTGCGCATCCTGCAACGTCAACAACAATTGGAAGTTATCACTCGGCATCACGTCGCGCAAGGTGAATTGCCCCATGTCATCGGTCAGCGTTTCCTGTCCGCCTCCCTGAATCCGTATGCCGCCGACTCCCCCTCCCGACTGCGCGTTGACGCGCTCAGCGAGAATATCCAGGATCGCAGCCAACATACGGGGGGCGAATCGATCGCTGTCGGGGCTCACGCTCTGGGCGACGACCTGAGCGACGTTGCCGTTCACGGTAGCGGTAATGCCCGTGCCACCGATACCGGAACCTCCCGCGCCGGCGGTGGTGCCCCCACCGCCGCATGAGGTGAGGACCGCGATCGCCGCACTCAGTGCAGTAACACGGGGTCC
>JBFGKR010000386.1:0-2466 GCA_041576575.1 Arenicellales bacterium
CCATCTGCACGCCGGTGTTGCCGCAGGGGAAACCCTTGACGCCGAACTCGGCCCCCAGTTCGTCGTGCAGTTCCTGGCCGCCCCCGTACTTCATCCAGGCGTCCATTTCGGCGTAGACCAGGCCGAAGGGCACGGCGGTGAAATACGCCCACCCCGGGTGCTTGCCTTTCCAGTAGTAGTCGGCGGCGACGTAGGCCTGGGAGTTGCCGGAGGCGACTTCGTCGAAGGAGTCGAAGGCGCCTACGCGTTCGCCCGAGGCGAAGTATTTGGTCTGAATTCGGCCTTCGGTGAGTTCTGGAATACGCTCGGCGAGCCGCTGGGCGCTGAGACCGAGGCCCGGAAAGTCGCGCGGCCACGTGGAGACGATGATCAGTTCCTTCCTGCTCTGTGCGATTGCGGGTGCCGCCAGGGTCATGGTGGCAGCGCCGGCGCCGGCGATCGTAGCGTTTTTTATGAATTCGCGTCTTTTCATATTTGCCTCATCTGGTGGTTAAAATTTGTTATATCGCTAAAACTTATGATACCGATACGTATTTCAGGTTGTGCACGCTACTAGAAGACTAAGTCTCATGCAATCCGTTTCGAAGTATAAACGCCCCCCTCTTTTGAAGGAAATGCGTTCGAAAACAACGGTCCCGAACCATCCGGAATTTTTTGCATTGATATACGGTCGTCGGCACAATTCCGAGAGGTCGATCCGCAGGTTGATCGACCCAATCGCCCAAGCACGGGGGTGGTCGGACCCCGAAGCGGTCGGCGGCCCTCATCCAGAATACCTACGGGTGACTGCATGTGCCGGTATGAAAAGATTTGGAGATCGGATCGCGTCGCGACCGTGCGCTTGCCACCATGCGAGAGGCGATATCATTATTTTCGAACTACAACAGCGGCGATAACAAAATGAGAATCACGCACCTTATAACTCTTCCGTCACAATAGACATCAAAACTGTTCCCTTTAAATGGCTATGATAGTGTTCAGCAGTTCCTCGGCATCATGCTGCAGACATTAAAATCCACGCGCGGAATGGTCGTCGCGCCACACCATCTGGCGGCCCAGGCGGGGTTGCGCGTGCTGCAAGAGGGCGGTAACGCGATCGAGGCAATGGTTGCTGCCGCATCGACCATCGGCGTCGTTTATCCGCATATGAATTCCATCGGCGGCGATAACTTCTGGCTGATTAGCGACGGGGGCGTACCCGTCGGAATCGATGCCTGCGGCGCGGTGGCTTCGTCCGTTGATCGAGATTTCTACAAAGACAAAGGATTTAGCGCTGTCCCTGCGCGGGGGCCGCTGGCGGCCAACACCGTGGCCGGGGCGGTGTCCGGATGGCAGAGCGCGCTCGAGATCAGCAACGAGTGGGGTGGCGCTTTACCGGTGTCGCGGCTTTTCGAAGACGCCGTCTTCTACGCGCGCAGCGGATTTCCGGCCACAGTCGCCCAACATGTCAACACCGCACACAAGCTCCGGGAACTCAAAGACGTCCCGGGGTTTTCGGAGACTTTTCTCGTCGAGGGCAGTGCCCCGTCCGTCGGCACGATCTTCAAGAATCCACGACTCGGCGACACCTTGGAAAAACTCGCTGCCACCGGGCTCGATGCATTCTACCGCGGAGAATTCGCGAAAGGCATCGCCGCTGACCTCGCACGGGCCGGGTGTCCGCTCACCCTCGATGATTTAGAGGCACATCGTTCCATACGCGTCACTCCGCTCGAGGTGACCTTGGCGCCGGGCACCGTTTACAACATGCCTCCCCCGACACAGGGTTTGGCCTCGTTGATGTTACTCGCGATTTTTGAACAGTTGAATTGCGCTTCGGCGGATAGTTTCGAATTTGTTCACGGCATGGTCGAAGCCACGAAGCAAGCGTTTCTGGTGCGCGACGAGCACGTGACCGATCCGGCATACATGGACGTGGATCCGAATGCGTTTCTTGAAAAAGACATGATCAATTCCATGGCTTCTAAGATAAACATGTCAAAAGCCAGCGTCGGGCATCCAAAATCAAACGCGGGCGACACAGTATGGTTGGGCGCCATCGATGACCGAGGTCGTGCCGTCAGTTTCATTCAGAGCATCTATTGGGAATTTGGTTCCGGAGTGGTGCTGCAGGACTCGGGCGTGGTCTGGCAAAACCGCGGCACCTATCTGTCACTCGACGCGACCGCTCGAAACGTAATAACGCCGAGGCGCAAACCGTTTCACACGATACAACCGGCGTTGGCGCGGCTGAAAGACGGGCGCACTATGATCTACGGGGCCATGGGCGGGGAGGGACAGCCGCAAACGCAGGCCGCGATATTTGCCCGTCATGTCATGTTTGGTCAGGAGTTGCAGGCCGCGGTGACCGCACCACGTTGGCTGCTCGGTCGCAATTGGGGCGAGCCGAGGTCCAATCTGAGAATCGAAGATCGTTTCGATCCGACGGTCGTCGATGCCCTCGTCGAAGCCGGTCACGACCTGGAG
>JBFGKR010000387.1:0-2446 GCA_041576575.1 Arenicellales bacterium
GGGGGATTGCTGGGGGTGTTGGCGGCGATGTGGCTGTACGCCCGTAAAACCGGTCGCCAGGTTCTTGCGGTCACTGATTTCATAGCCCCGCTGGTGCCGATCGGCCTGGGAGCCGGTCGAGTCGGAAACTTCATCAACCAGGAACTCTGGGGCAGACCCACGGACCTGCCGTGGGGCATGCTTTTTCCGGCGACCGACCCTACGGCGCAACCGCGTCATCCATCCATGCTGTACGAGGCGTTTCTTGAAGGTTTGGTGCTATTCGCAGTGCTGTGGTTGTATTCATCCCGTCCGCGCGCCGTTGGCGCAGTCTCCGGTATATTTCTTCTCTTCTATGGCGTGTTTCGATTCGCCGTCGAATTCGTCCGTGTGCCCGACGCGCACATCGGTTACGTCGCGTTTGGCTGGGTTACCGTGGGTCAGTTACTGACTCTGCCCATGGTCATCGCGGGAATCTGGCTGATCTTTCGATCCACCGGTGGCGAATCGGGCGCTCGGCCTGCGCGGAAATGAACCCCTAGTACCAAAACGCGCGTATCTCACCCTCGAGCGCCAGAACAGCCGTGATCGTCCACAGTCGTACGTGCTCTCTCCGTCCCAGGGCTTGCACGCAACTACGGCGCCCGTTATCGGCGCCGCCCGACGCGTGGCGCAGCCAGAGCCTGCGCTTGACTTTTACTCGTTGAGGGATAAGGTGGAATATGAGGACCAGAAATCGACGTACGGCAGACGCGATGATTAGAATTGCACCCCCGTTAGCACTTTCGTTGTTGCTAGCGCTGCCCGCCGCGACCCCCGCACAAACCATAAAAAAGTGCCAGGACGCCAGCGGTAAATGGCATTACGGCGATATCGCGGCGGAGGCGTGCGCGCGTTCACTCATTACCGAAATCGACGATCGCGGACTGAAGGTGGACGAACACACGGCGCCACCGACGGAGAAGGAATTGGAAGCCGAACGGGCGGCGCAGGAGCTGCGCCTTGAACAACAACGGCGCGCGGAGGAGCAACGGCGTCGCGAGGACCATTTGCTGGCTATTTACGACAGCGAGCAGAGCATCCTGCGTGCTCGGGACGAACGGGTGGCTTCGATTGACCGGATACTCAAGAGCGACGAGCGGTACAAGGCGAAATTGCAGGAAAATCTGCACCGCCTGGAGGAGTTGTCGCAGTCTACGCCCGACGACCAGAAACTGCAGCAGGAGATAGGGAGCCTGAACGATCAGATCAACGAGTACGAGGCGGCGATCGACTCCCGGCTCCGGGAGCGCGAGCTGGTCATGAGCCGCTACAACACCGATCTGAACCGTTATCGAGAAATCGTAAGGCGCCGGCAGGCCGCGAAATAACGGAACTGGTCGCCCTGGCGGCGCTATTTCCCTATCGTCGATGCGTGAATAAAGGATTCTTATGCAGACTTCCGCAAAAATAATTAGTTTTACCTTGCGGAACTGATTACCCTTCTATTTCCCCGAGTATGGAGCCGGAGCGGGCGTGCCCGCGCGGCTGTCTCGTCCAAACGCAGGGACAAGGTCACAGGCCACGCCCGGGTTTTTCGAAGCTTACACAATAACGGTTTGACGGAGAGGAATAATGCCTACATTTGTACGAACTGATAAATGCGACGGCTGCAAGGGTCAGGATAAGACCGCCTGTATGTACATCTGCCCCCACGATCTAATGCGCTTGGATAAGGACGGGTCAGAGACCGGCCATGCTATGAAGGCCTACAACCAGGAGCCCGAGCAATGCTGGGAATGTTACAGTTGCGTGAAGATCTGTCCGCAGCAGGCGATTGAGTGCCGCCACTACGCAGACGTCGTTCCGCTGGGTGCCTCCGTGCAACCGCTACGTGGTTCCGAGTCGATCATGTGGACCATCAAATTCCGGAACGGCACCATGAAACGCTTCAAATTCCCTATCCGGACCACTGCAGAAGGCTCGGTCGAACCCTACTCAGGAAAGCCCGAAGCGAGCATGGACGAATTGACGGATCATTCCACCTTGTTTACGAAGGGAACGCATTCCTGTGACATGAGCCAGTTCGTCGCCAGTTAATCGACGAGGTCTTACATGAAGTAGCGCTTTCACGCATGACGCTCCGGGTTAGCGGCGTGGAGGTTGCTTTTACTAACTAGCTTTGAGGAAGAATAATGGCTGAAGAATACGGTTTCGGTAATCCAGAAATCATCGAAGAGGAAGTCGACATTCTTATCATTGGCGGCGGAATGGCGGCATGCGGTGCCGCATTCGAGATTGGTCGATGGCTCCAAAAAATCCCTGATCTAAAAGTGAAATTGGTCGACAAGGCTGCGTTGGATCGTTCCGGCGCGGTCGCCCAGGGGCTGTCCGCGATCAACACCTACATGGGTGAGAACGACCCGGCGGACTACGTGCGATACGTTCGCCAGGACCTGATGGGGATCACCCGCGAGGACCTCGTATA
>JBFGKR010000388.1:0-2443 GCA_041576575.1 Arenicellales bacterium
AGAGGAAGGGTTCGCGAGGAGGAAGCGTCGAGCCCCCCTATTCATGCTTGTCGCCGGTAGCCATCCGCAGATTGATTGAAATCAACAATACTTCGGATCGGTAGGGTATTCTTATATCATTATGGCGCGAGGCGGTGAAGGCGACCCAGGACATTGGGAACATTTTTCCCACATGGCAGACATCGGGGTACGGGGTATAGGCGCTAGTCCGGAAGCCGCATTTGAGCAGGCCGCGATTGCACTTACCGCCGTGATCACAGAGCCGTCGGCAATTCGGAGACAGCGATGTGTGCAGGTGCAATGTGCGGCGGCGGATCTCGAAAATCTGCTGTTCGATTGGTTGAATGCCCTCGTCTACGAAATGGCGGTGGAAAAAATGTTGTTCGGCAGATTCGAAGTCCGCATTCGCAAGTGCCGCCTGCAGGCTCGCGCCTGGGGTGAGGTCGTGGATAGAGCACGGCATCAACCCGCGGTAGAAGTGAAAGGAGCCACCTACACGGAGTTGCGGGTGGCGCGGAAAGGTGAACGCTGGATTGCGCAATGTGTGATCGACGTATAGGGGAGATTGCCGTGAACCGAAACATCCCGATACAGACATCTGAGTATGGATGGCGCTTGGAGCCACACGGGCGCATGCGGGTGCCCGTGGTCATTTACGGCGACCGCGACCTGATCGACGCCATGGACGAAAAAGTATTCACGCAGGCAATCAACGTCGCCACGCTGCCCGGAATCGTCACCGCCAGCTACGCGATGCCGGACGCCCACTGGGGTTACGGCTTCCCCATCGGCGGCGTGGCCGCATTCGACGCCGACCGCGGCGGAGTGGTATCGGCGGGCGGCGTCGGCTTCGACATCTCCTGCGGTGTGCGCGCTCTGCATACCGGCCTGAAACTTGCCGACATAGAGCCCGTAAAAGCTCGACTCGCCGACGCCCTCTACGAAGGCATTCCCGTGGGAGTGGGGAGCACCGGACGCATCCGCCTCGACGACAAAGAAATGGACGCCATGTTGACCGGCGGCGCGCAGTGGGCCGTCGACCGCGGCTGGGGGAGTGCGGCGGATCTGGAGCGCATAGAGGAGAACGGAAAGATGCGCGGAGCCAGACCCGACCAGGTGTCGGTGCGCGCCAAGAAGCGACAGCGAGACGAGATGGGCACGTTGGGGTCGGGCAACCATTATCTTGAGATACAAGAAGTCGAAGAAATATTCGACGACAACGCCGCCGAGACATTCGGGATACACAAGGGCGATCTGTTAGTCAGTATTCACTGCGGGTCGCGGGGCCTGGGCCACCAGATCGGAACCGAGTTTCTAAAGGAGATGGCGGAAGCCGCCCGAAGACACGGCATCGATTTGCCGGATCGGGAGCTCGCCTGCGCCCCCATTCGTTCGACTGAAGGGGAGCGTTACCTGGGCGCGATGCGCGCAGCAATTAATTGTGCGCTGGCGAATCGTGAGATCATTACCCACCTTACACGACAAGTTTTCGAAAAGATCCTACCCGCCGCCAGCATGGAACTGTTGTACGACGTCTCACACAATACCTGCAAACTGGAACGCCATGAGGTGGACGGCGAAGTTCGCCAACTCTACGTACACCGCAAGGGGGCAACGCGCGCATTCGGCCCAGGACATGCTGAGCTACCGGCCCGATTCAAAGACGTCGGCCAGCCGGTGCTGATCGGAGGGTCCATGGGCACCGCCTCGTACATCCTCGCCGGCAACTCGGGCAACGACGTTTTGTCGTTCGAATCAGCTTGTCACGGGGCCGGTCGCAGCATGAGCCGTCGTCGGGCGACGAAGACTTGGCGCGGACGCCGTGTTGTGGACGATCTCGCTTCACGCGGAATTTTTATACGCAGCCCGTCGATGCGCGGTGTCGCCGAAGAAGCACCAGGCGCCTATAAAAACGTTGATACGGTAGTGGACGCTTCGGATCGGGCGGGCCTCGCGCGGAAGGTAGCACGTCTGACGCCCGTGATTTGCGTTAAAGGATAAAGGCGCGTGTTCAACACGAAGGCTACGGCTAAAACGGAATTTTGACCGAGGTCATGGCACATTAAATGAAATGTCTTCATGCTGAATCGTGACCAGTTCCCTTCGACACAGCGAGAGCCGAAATGCCGGTCAAAAAATTGAAAGAGTTTCTGGACAGTCATCAGATCAAGTACATCACGATTGATCACTCACCTGTCTACACCGCGCGCGAGGTTGCCGCTTCGACCCTGGTTCCGAGACGCGAGTTTGCGAAAACGGTAATGGTGAAAATTAACAACGATATCGCCATGGCGGTGCTGCCCGCCTCTCGGCACGTGGATGTAAAGAAATTGGCCGAGGCCGCTGGCAGCGGTGAGGTTACGCTAGCCACGGAGCATGAATTCGAGTCGTTATTCCCGGATTGTGAGGTTGGGGCCATGCCGCCGTTCGGAAATCTTTACGG
>JBFGKR010000389.1:0-2441 GCA_041576575.1 Arenicellales bacterium
ACCCGGCCATGTAGTAGCGACACACATAAATGGGTTTCTTGTTGAACACACCGACGCGCCAATCGAACTCGGTGGGTAGAAATTCCTGGGCTATGATGAGGTCGGACCGATCCAACATACGTTTAGCGGCACGCAGGAAGGATTGGCCGTCGTTGACTTTGATGACGCCCGCTGAGAACGCGCTGTCCGGTTGCTTCAGGATGCAGGGGAGTTCTATTGTGCGCATCAACGGGGACAAGTTCTCGCGGGCAACGACGGTGGTTCGAGGCGCCCTGACGCGGTGCCGCGCCAGCAGCTCGGCAAGGTACACCTTGTTCGTGCACCGCAGAATTGAATCTGGATCGTCGACCACAACGAGGCCCTCCGCGGCAGCGCGCTGGGCGAACCGAAACGTGTAATGGTTCACGTTGGTGGTTTCCCGAATGAACAATGCATCGAATTCGGCCAGCCGTCCGTAGTCGTCACGGGTAATGAATTCCACAGCGAATCCGACGTCGGCGGCCGCACGCGCAAAACGTTTCAACGCCCTGGCGTTTGACGGCGGCGTGACTTCGTCTGGATTATGCAGGATGGCGAGATCGTACCGCGGACCCGACCGTCGGCGTTTGCTACGCTGCCGGCGGGCAAAGTAGGCACTTGCGGCCTCCACCACGAAGTCGTGATGCGCCTCGGGGATCTCCTTCGCGGCAATGGGGGCGAGCCGTGTTAACTGCCATCGCCGATGGCGTACGAAGCGCGCACGCAGCAAGGGCGCCGGAAACAGATTGAACAACTGTCGGCTCAAATGCTCGTAACGACGCGCCAGATTACGCCCGAAATAGATGCTGAGAACGAACTCCTTCGACTTTATCGGAGACATGCTTTTTTGTATGAGTTCCACGAGATCGTCGGACACCAAACGCAACATGCTCTGCGATTTGAGGTCCTGGATGGTGTTGATGCTCGGCAAAGGTCGGTGCCCTCGGGCGGACGCAAGCAAAGACACGTAATAGCCGGTACTTTGGTAGCGATACGAGCGACACAAATTGAAGACCTTGGCCCCGCGTTTGCCGCTATAGTGGATCTCCCTGAGGTAGTCGCGGGCGGAGATAACCTGTACCCCCTGTACGTGCAACTTCCAGTCCCGGGGGCAGTCAACGACTATGAGAATGTTCACGGTGGGAGCGTCCGCGCGGCCTTTCAATGACGAGAAGATTGGCGTCGTGAGTAAGAACACCCAGTAAAATCGCATTCAAGACGCGATCAATGGCTACCTCGTAATTTTGGCTCGGTGCCATGGGATTCGGATGCAAAGGATCTGCGAGCGACACGAGGCGGGTCTTTTTCTGGTAACCGCACAGCACCACGAAGTGTCCCGCCGGTTCCCCGCGCAAGTCGTCGTGTTCGTCCAGGGGGCCGTATTCACGTGCGGATTGGTACAGGTAGGTGGCGCTGAGTCCGGTCAGGATCGGCACTCCACGTTTCAGATAGCGTCGTATCAATTTAGCGCTCAGTTCCTCGTATCGCATTTCTCCTCCAAGCTCGAGGAACTCAAGGTATCCCTGGGTTGCCGTGCGCAGTTTTGGCGCGTGCTTGTGCCTCAGCTGCGCGCGGAGACGCTCGCGTAGGTCGCAGCGCCCGGGCACAAACCAAGTGGGATCGAAGACCTGGAGATTGTAAGTGTAGATGCGGGCGCGGTATCCACGGCGCAGGGCGTGGCAAGCGAGGAACACCGCCAAGGTACCGCCCTCGTCAAGGCTCTTGGTGTCGGCAATAATACGATTCAGCGATATTTCTTCCTCGTAGTAGCGGTAAATAGCGTGCAGGCAGGTCGGTCCGCAGGTGGTGTCGTCGGGCTGAGGACGAATGTCGAGTCGTAGCGGTGGTTTCATAGGCCGTGGACTCAGTCACGACGGGATCGTACGCAAAAACAGCACTCGCCCATCAGGCAGCAACCATAGCCGTGGCGGCGAGCTCGCCGTCCTCTAACAACATGTCTCGACAACACCATGTTGCACGCATTTGCGAGGCGTATTCTGAGTTACGGGATTCAAGTTTAATTCAATACAATCGGACTTCGCCAATCGCGCTGCAGCGAGCGTGGAGTTGGATCGGGACGAGCGGCCGCTACCTCGTTTTGAATTGAACACTGCCGCAGCCGCGTCATGCTGCCCTGAAACCGGCGCGTCGAGCGCGCGCACGACCGCGTGGCGTCCATGTGCCGCCGCAAATGCCGCATAAATGATCTATGTCAATGCGTAGGGTCCCTGGAGGTGTCAATTTGGCGATGCGTTTGAGGATAGCGTCCGCTTGAGACCATAATAAAGACAGATAAAGCATCGATCTCCTCGCGGGGGCAAAATCCTGTCGGCACTCCTGAAAAATTGAGTCAAGAAGAGGCGAAAGTGGGGCCAAAAACCCTGAAATCACGAATCGTTGCGTACCTGGTGATTGCGCTGACC
>JBFGKR010000390.1:0-2433 GCA_041576575.1 Arenicellales bacterium
CCGCAAGGAAGTCGAAGCGCGCCAGCCAACGATGCGACGGGCATAGGCGTCGATGACGAACGCAACGTAGACGAACCCGCGCCACGTCGCGACATAGGTCAGATCGGACACCCACAGCGTGTTCGGCCGGGCGACTTTGAAATCCCGATTCACCTGGTCGGGCGGCCGGGGTCGATCGTCGTCCCCTTGGGTCGTCTTGAACTGACGACCCCGCACCGCACCACGTAAACCCAGATCCCGCATCAAACGCCGCACCGTACACCGTGCCACGGCAATGCCCTCACGCTTCAGCTGAAGCCATACCTTGCGCACACCGTAAACCCCATGATTCTCATGCCAGACGCGTTTAATCTCGTGCTTCAGCGCCGTGTCGCGGCGTGCCCGCTCCGGTCGCCGCGTCGGATCTCGCTCTCGTGCCTTTTGCACGTAGTACGTCGAGGGGGCAATCGGTAACACCGCACAGATCGGCTCGACCCCATAATAACCCTTGTGCGCATCCACATAATCCACTATCACTTCAGTCGGCGGTCGAGCTCCGCCTGGGCGAAAAACGCCGAAGCCGTTTTCAAAATCTCATTCGCACGCCTCAGCTCGCGGTTCTCCTTTTCCAACGCCTTCAGCCGCGCCTGGTCATCCGTCGTCATCCCTGCTCGCTTCCCTTCATCGCGTTCCGCCCGGCGCACCCACTTCCGTAACGTTTCCGTGGTGCAGCCAATCTTCGAGGCAATTGACGCCATCGCTGACCACTGGGACTCATATTCCGATTGATGCTCGAATACCATTCGAACCGCCCGCTCTCGCACTTCCGGAGAATATCTCGTTGCTCTGTTCATGACTCCATCCTCTCAAAGAATTGAGTCTCCGGTAAAGCCGGGGCGGTTCAAAGGACACAGCTAAGCCGAAAAAGAAGACCCACAGCCACAGGTAAGGGACGCGTTGGGATTGTTAATGATGAACCGCGATCCCTCGAGATCCTCCTTGTAGTCGATCTTGGCGCCCATCAGGTACTGAACGCTCATCGGATCGATCAGTAAGGTCACACCTCCTTTCTCGACCGCAGTGTCATCGGCGTTCTGTTTGTCGTCGAACGTAAATCCATATTGGAAACCGGAACAGCCTCCTCCCTGGACGAACACGCGTAGCTTAAGTGCGTCATTGTCTTCCGCGTCAATCAACGCTCTGACTTTACTAGCTGCACCGTCCGTGAATTCTAATGGAACCGGAATTTCTGTAGCGCCAACACTCATCGCTGCCCCGCATCATAGGTAGTAAAATGAAATAGTTGATGAAAATACTCAAGATTGTATAGGCTGTCAATAGCTGACTTATTTCTTCAGTATCGTTGGGACCGGCGGCAATGGCTAACGCGATCAAGACTCAGGACTCTATCCTGGGGCGTCGGACTGGCAGTCGGAGCAATGGTGGTGCCTACCGCGTTCACCGAGGCTCAAAAAAGGGGCGGATTAACGACAGATGCACCGTCGGTCCCATCCGGCTACAAAACATTCACCGACGCCCGACGCTCAGAAGGTCGTCCATCGCGAGTGTGAGCGTTCAGGGCCGCAGCTCAACCGCGCAGCGAGATTGAATTCCACGCGGACCCGGAAAAACTGGCCGAATCTACCGGAGTCTCGATTCCGCTGTACCGCGACGGCAAGAGCATCTGGCGCCAGGGCCTCGACACTACCGGAGAGATCGAGGTGGCGCTGATCGAAATCGAACACTCTGCACTGCCCGACACGACCGTACACCGAGGCTTCACGCCCACGCACCTGCACCGCCCGCCCCCACCAGGTTAAGGTCGGCACTGCGCTGCTGGTGGAGGGTGTTCCGCTCGGCTTCCACGACGCGCCGCACCACATGCCGGTGATGCGCGACGCGATAGTAGCGTCTTTGTTCAGACGGCGTTTCCAGGGCGAGGGCGACTTCCTCGCCGCGGCGCGCACCCACCGGGCACCCGCGGCGTAGCGATCGTGATGCGTGTCTCCGAGCGGAATCCGATGCAGGGTGACCCCCCATGGATGCTGCTCAGCGTCACTCGGCACGGCTCGATTTGGGTACGCGCGACTTGGAACTTGACGAGGTTCTCGGGCTGAACGGTGCCTGGTGCGCCGACATTTTGCTAACGCCAACTAAACGCTAAGCGCTCATGTACTCACACTTAACACCGATCAACAGACGGTGCGTTCCGCCGTCCAGAGGAACGCGGACATACCCTTCGGTAAATTGGATACGCGAACCATCGAGGACCGCGTGCAAGTC
Organism: Arenicellales bacterium; assembly: GCA_041576575.1. Taxonomy (GTDB): domain Bacteria; phylum Pseudomonadota; class Gammaproteobacteria; order Arenicellales; family JAANXG01; genus CALZGZ01. The sequence goes on from JBFGKR010000390.1 coordinate 2,263, forward strand.
GTCGCGACGGCTATGCGGTATATTTTCCACGCGGATACCGTAGTAGGTCGATTCCACTTTCACTGTTGCTTCAAATCCTGGCCATGTGGCTGGAATGCGGGGATCGACGACAAGGAAAACCCCCTCCCGGCGGATGCCCAGAATGCCCTCTACACCGGCACGATACATCCA
>JBFGKR010000391.1:0-2430 GCA_041576575.1 Arenicellales bacterium
ATTCACGGCGCGGCGCGCCAACCAAGCCCTGGCGTGGTTGTGGACCGAGATCTCCGAAAGCCTGCTGCTGCGCTTCAAGCAACACCCGGTCGTCGAACGGCGCCTTCGAGAACTGGAGGACAGAGTAATAAGGGGCTCGGTTGCGCCATCGGTTGCCGCGGATGAATTGATCGGAACTTTCTTACAAGGAGAGCCGGAGGCGTAACTGCCAGCCTGTATTCACGGCGGGGTGCGGGAGCGCGCGTCACCGTCTGATGAGGTGAAAAACACTGTAAACTCGGAAACGACGGTTGTACCGAGGTTGGCGCCTAAGACGGCGCCGGCTCGGTCTCGAACGGCGGGACTTGCGATTCCCGCAATGCGCCGTTGGGGGTTCTGGGTGTGGCGCCGCTGCAGCCCCGGAGCCGGCCCAATGTTTCTGCGAAGTACGTTTCTACATTCAACTCAACGGGAGTAGCCGATGATCGGTAGATTAAACCATGTCGCGATAGCAGTACCGGATCTCGCTGGCGCCAGCCGGGTTTATCGAGAGACCCTGGGCGCACAGGTCTCCGAACCGGTCAACATGCCCGAGCACGGAGTGGTCACGGTTTTCGTGGAGCTGCCCAACACCAAGATAGAATTGCTTCACCCGCTTGGAGAAGGTTCTCCGATCGAGAAGTTTCTGGAGCGTAATCCAAGCGGAGGCATGCATCACGTCTGTTACGAGGTCGAAGACATCGTCGCCGCCCGCGACGACCTGGTTGCCCGGGGGGCGCGCGTGCTCGGAGACGGCAATCCGAAAATCGGCGCACACGACAAACCTGTGTTGTTCTTACATCCCAAGGACTTTTGCGGCACTCTCATCGAGCTGGAACAGGTGTGAGTCACGGATTGCGCACATAGTGCGGAAAACAACTAATAAACTGGTACACGTTTTCGGCCTTCAGGCGGAATCTTCCCTAGACCCTGCACGCAGCGCACGCACGCTCGACGCAATAGATTGGCTGTTGATCGCTGGCAGATACGCGGCGTCGTGTTTTGAAACTCGCAGCGTCTTTTTGATGATGCTCTCGAGGTTTGGTCGCATTCCCTCCGGCGTTTCCGCTCTGCCTATCCCGCCCCCAAACTCGATAAACGTGTTCACGCCGCTGTCGATGGCAGACTGCAGGCAGCCGATCCAGTTGACGGTGTTGAAGAGCTGAAAAAATAATCGCGATTTGATGGTGGCGGTGTCGGAGTCGTGATAATCCCCGGTGTAGTTCGAAAGCACTCGAATCGTCGGCGTTTGCAATGCGCTGGCATCGAGGACGGCTCTGAACGCCCTCGCCGCAGCGACCATATAATAGGTGTGAAAGGCGCCCTCGGTTTTCAGAGGCACCGCGCGTCGGCGCGGGTGCAGCTCTGCGGCTTCTTTCACCAGCGCATCAATATCCGAGCCGATTCCGCCGACGACAACCTGATCGGGCAGATTGTGGCTGCCGATTCCGCAATAATGCTTATCCGCCAGCGGACGCGCCGACTCGAGATCGATCGCGATGGCGAGCATGCCGCCCTCTCCGTACTGCCCCATCAATTCTCCGCGTGCCTGAACCAAACGCAGCGCGTTTTCAAAACTGAGACTTTGCGCCGCTACCAGCGCCGTATATTCTCCCAGGCTGTGTCCCCCCGCGGCGAAAGGAGTTTTATGCATTTCGCTCAATTCCTCGTACACAGTCAGACAGGCAATCTGGTGCGTGAGCAACGCCGGCTGCGTAAAGCGCGTAAGATCCAGCTGTTTTTTGGGATCTTCAAACGACACGTGGGCGATGTCGTATCCGAGGACATCGCCCGCTTCCTCGTAAACACGGCGCGCCGATCGGTAATCTCGGTGGATATCGCTGCCCATACCCCGGTACTGAGACCCCTGCCCGGGAAAGACATACATCACTCGTTGGTCGTCGGCGGCCATTATTATGTATCTCCAGCTGGTGATTATTCTAAAGAAACGCGTTCGTCGACGCGGCCGGTTCGAGCTTTTCGCAAACGGCGCGTGTCCGGCAGCATGATAGCGATTGCACCGGGTTGTGTCATGAAACGCCGTACACGAGCAATCCCGACGCTTCGTAAGGAGGCGCGACCTTAGAGGGCTGCGCGGGGGCGAATCCTACTGCTTCGCGCCAGGACGCGTCGGACCGCTATGCGTGCCGGTTCCGAGCGAAAGCGGGCACGAACCTGCTCCTCGAAACGGTATCGTGTATCCGGGAAGAAACGGCGAACCGGATTTCAGTAAAAGGCCGAACCTGCATTAGAATGCGCGATTCGCTATGTTTACATACTCACCGTTGGAGGGAGAGAGATGAAAAAAATCTTGTATGCAGTTGTCGTCGCCGCGCTTGGTGCAGTCGGCATGGGGGCGTCTACCAGCGCCATGGCGGAAATGCAACTACGGGCGTCGCACCAGTGGCCCGG
>JBFGKR010000392.1:0-2422 GCA_041576575.1 Arenicellales bacterium
ACGTCACGCAGGCCGAGGTTGAATCCTTGTCCCGCCACGGGATGCGTCGTGTGCGCGGCGTTGCCGACGGCCACCGCTCGGCGCGTGATCGGATTCGGTACCCGTATCAGGCGCAGTGGATACGCCGATCGCCTTCCCGGATCGGAGAAAATCCCGGCCCGATCGCCAAAACGCCTCTGCAAAGCGGCAATAAACGCCTCGTCCGGCAGCGACGTAAGCGCCGCCGCGTGGTCCGTGTCCACCGTCCAAACTACCGCATAGCGGTCGTTTCTGGTGGGCAACAACGCCAACGGACCGGAGTTCGTGAAACGCTCAAAGGCCCGGTTTTCGTGACCGCGATCGGAGGTCACGGTAGTCAAGACCGCAGTCTGACCGTAATCGCGTTGTCTCGTCCTGATTCCAAGCCAGTCGCGGGCCGGCGAGCGTCCGCCGTCCGCAACCACCAGCACACGGCTGTGAACGGCCGTTTCACCCGCATCGGTTCGTACCGCCAATACCGCCCCATCCTCTTGGAGGGCGATATTCGCGACCTGACCCGGGCAAATCAACTCCACGCCGGATTTACCCATCGACGTCATCAGGGCTTGACCCAGGACTCTGGCCGGCACCACAAAACCCAGCGCCGCGACATCGGCGTCGGTATGACGCAGTCGCGTGAATCCGGAATGTCCCCGGTCCGAGATATGAATCGACCGGATGGGCGTCGCATCCTCTGCGGGCACACGCGGCCATACACCGATGGTCGACAGAATTCGCTTGCTGCCCTGTGAAAGCGCCAGCATACGCTCGGCGTAACTCGGTTGCGCTTCGGACTTGAAAGGAACGGCTTCGACCACGACGACCCGCAGGGGACTGTGCGCCAGCGCACACGCTAAACTGGTGCCGACCAGACCTCCCCCCACGATAGCGACGTCGAACGGTTTGTTTTGGCCGCCACCCATGCCTTTCCCGATCACCGCCGCATCAAGGCTTCTATTTCGCTGACCGTTTTCGGCACTTCCTTGGTCAAGACTGTATTGCCGCTTCGGTTGATCAATACGTCGTCTTCGATACGTATGCCGATGTTGCGCAACACTGGATCGACATCGTCGTCGTTGGGCATATACAACCCCGGTTCGACCGTAAATGTCATTCCCGGCTCTAATTCGCGCCATTCACCCTCGATCTTGTAGTCGCCCACGTCGTGGACGTCCATACCCAGCCAGTGACCCGTGCGATGCATGTAAAATCGTCGAAACGATTCGTTTTCGATCAAACCGTCAACGTCACCCTGTAGCAGAGCAAGGTCGACCAGTCCCTGCACCAGGACTCGCACGGCCGCCTCGTGCGGTTCATTCCAGTGATTACCTGCCTGAGCCTTTTCAATTGCCGCGGACTGCGCGGCAAGAACGATCTCGTATAACGCTCTTTGCTGCGCAGAAAATTTACCGTTAACCGGAAATGTCCGGGTGATGTCGCTGGCGTAGCAATCGATCTCCGCACCGGCGTCAATGAGCACCAAGTCGCCGTCCTTGAGTTCGTCGTTGTTGTCGATATAGTGCAGCACGCAAGCATTGGCACCGGAAGCAACGATGGGCGGGTACGCCGGGTATGGACTGCCGCCTTTGCGAAACTCGTACTCCAATTCGGCCTGCAATTCGTATTCCCACATCCCCGGGCGGCACACCTCCATCGCTCGACGATGGCCGGCAGCGGATACCTTCGCGGCGCGCTTCATGACTCTGACTTCTTCGGTCTGCTTCACCAACCTGAGTTCGTGCAAGATGTGGGTCAGATCCACCAGCTCGCTCGGGGCGTTTACGCCGGCGCGAGACTTGGCCTTTACCTGATTGAGCCAGTTCAACAACTTCAAATCGAAATCGGGATAGTTACCGACGTTACAGAACACTTTAGTCCGGTTCTCGAGCAAACCGGGCAAGATGTCTCCGATGTCGGCGATGGGAAATGCGTCGTTGGCGTCGAAGAGTTCCACAGCACCTTTTAGCCCGACGCGTTTCCCGTCCCAAGTCTCCCGCTCCGCATCTCGCTCTCGACAAAACAGGATGAACTCTCCCTGCTCCCTGCCTGGACACAAAACCGCGACCGCGTCGGGCTCCGGGAAATGCGTTAAGTAATAGAAATCGCTGTCGGGCCGGAAACGGTACAAAACGTCCCTGTTGCGCACCCGCTCCGGCGCCGTGGTTATGACGGCAATGCCGTCGCCCATCAGTTGCATCACGTCCTGGCGGCGGCGCTCGAACACTTTCCTGTCGATCATACGGACTAACCCACGGCGTCGGGTACTCCCGGACGGTCCGGATTGCGCAGCTCTGCAAAAATAAGTTGAACGCCCACGCGCACGTACTCGATTATCTCCACGAGGGCCCATTCGTCCTGCTCTGGGTCGTCGCCGGACGTTGCCCGGGCGATCGACATGAAGTCG
>JBFGKR010000393.1:0-2385 GCA_041576575.1 Arenicellales bacterium
AGGAAATCGGCACTTCGTGTTTCGCGCTAATGCCCGACGCACCCTGGTGCGTGAGGGGGCAGCGTATCTGACGCTGGCCGTTCTAATTGCCACGGCTTCGGGGGGGTTGGTAAAGTTGCTGTCGGAGTGGCTTCAGACGGCGCCGCCACTCACGAAGCTTGTAGTGGATCCCTGCCTTTTCTTTGTGAGCTTCGCCGTGCAGCGCCATCTCATATTCCAGCCTCGTCGTCCCGGCTCTGAAAGAGTATAGGTTCTTGTTTTCGTTAGCTATTATTCGGACGACCGTTGCTGATCTTGCCTAACAGGGCATAACTTTTCACGACAGAGCCCCGCAAAAGTTCCGAACAGGAACGAACGAAGGGTTTTACCAACAAGATGCATAACCGCTATTCAATTCGTCAGCAATGTGCTCTCGGTCGGTGCGTTGGTAAGGATAACAGGGTCATAGCGCGTAGAGTTTAGGTTGGTTGCGTACGGCAACTGAGGTGTGTGAGCGTGTTGGTTAGGGGTTCGTCGCCGATGGGAACGAGGACGGCCGCTTGATGACTCATTCGAGATCGCTTCCTTGCGGGTTGAGCAGTAGTCGAAGTCGATCCAGTTCGGGGTGTGGCGGGGATGCAGGGACCGGATGGGATGCCGGTTGCCAAACGAAGATCTACCAAGTAGCCACGAGTGTGCGCGGCCTTGGTCCGAGCTAAATGCGACTGAACGTTCTGCACCAGCTCAGACAACGGTTCCTTGTCGCGTGGTTGGCAAAGTCCGGCAGTCGATCGAACTGGTATCAAGAGAGTCGTCCCGGATGTAAACTAACTTGAGCGCTCACAATCAATCTCCCCTTCGCGATGGGGAGCCTGTTTTGATTTACGTCACACGTCGAATCAGTTCTGAATCACGGACGGTGTGTCCTTGCCGGATGAAAACGTTGTTCCAAAAAAACCGCCGTCCTTAGCGCGCGTAAGCGCGGCCGACTCGGATCGGGACGGGGCGCAGCAAAGAAGTGTGCGATGCCGCTGCGTCCATCGTCGCGTCTACGACGCTATTTTTGCGGACGGAATGGATGCTCCAATGTCCGGCGATTTCCTGCCGTGCACAGTCGCGCGAGAGGTATCGCGTGATCTCGGCCACAGCTGCTCCATCGATCGTCGCGATACGCATGCTCGATCATCGGGTTGTCGTATCCCCAGGACAATTGAAACCCCTCTGTGATCCTCGTGTGCACAAGATTCGCGTCTCCGGCACCGGCCGTATGGGGTACACCGTCGGATTCGTATTCGTAGTATTGAATCAACAAATACTCGGCGCCTTCAGCGAGGTCCAATTGGCGCGTTTGCGATTGTCCGACATATATCTCACGACCGCAGCAATCCAATGCCAGACCCGGTTCGATCCGGACAGAGCGATCCAAAATACTTACGTCTAATCCGCACACCACACCGCTGCCGTGAAGACATCGATTGAGCAGTCTCCGCTTGCCGTTGTGGTAATCCTGTTCATCGCGAAAATCGGCGGCGGTAAGAACTTGACCTTCGTAATAATTGATGCGTTTAAAAGCTTGTGTTTTCATTGTGGTCACCTCGCGCACTTCCTGATTTTTTTCCAATTCCACGCCCGGAACAGTGAAACTCGTGGCTGCACGTGGTTGGTTATTTTCGCCCAAACCGCCGAAAAGGTGCAGTAGTGGCGCAACGGCATCATGCCGATTGTTGCCACAGATTAGCGTCGGTTTCGGTGAGCTGCGTCGCGAGCGCGGCCAGGTCGATGGGCAGTAGATCGTTGTCAAACCGGTAACGCCCGTAGAAGTTGACGTGCTGCCATGCCAGCGGCGAGATCCGTTTCAGTGATTCCACAGCCGCCTTGTCGCGGCGTTTTTCTAGAGTATGCAGCACTTCCGACAGGATGACGCTGTTGTAGTGCACGACGGCGTTGGCGATCAAGCGAGCGCACTCGTTCCACAGCTCCTGCTCGTGCTGGGACCGGGCGCGCAATCGACCACCGTGCGCGTAAGCGATGGCCAGACGAAGCCGATGGTAGGCCTCGCCGCGGTTCAGAGCCTTGTGGACATTGCGCCGCAGCAGCGGGGGTCGACGTAATCCAACATGTGGTGCTGCCGTGTGTGCTTAGAAATCCGCAAGTCCGCCGTCATCGCGCCATCGAGATAGCGCCGCGACAGATAGGCGAGATCGTCCCGCACGGTATCGACATCAAGGCGAAAAAAAAACGCTGGCGGACTCGGAAATACCCGAGCTGCAGCAAAAAGTGAAGCTTGGTTCGGGTCGTTCGCAGCCGGGCGAGCATCTCTTCCTCGCGCCGGTTCAGTGTGAAAAATAGGTCTCGATCCGCGTGCGAAAATCGCGGCAATCCCCACAGCAGCTCGTACTCCTCCGG
>JBFGKR010000394.1:0-2377 GCA_041576575.1 Arenicellales bacterium
CCAGTTATTCAGCAACTCCACTTTACCGCTTTGAAAACAGGGAATTCCCCGTACTTCGCCGGTAAAACGTCCACCGATTTCCTCCGGTTCCGTGGCGATTAAGACGTCGACATCGAACCGTTCTGCGATGGGCTGAGTAATGAATCGATTGGTCGCCGTTATGATTATGAGCGTGTGTCCCTGGTTGCGGTGCCGTTCGACGAGACCGACCGCATGGCGGCTGATCATGGGCAGTATTTTTTCCTCGATGAAGGCCCCTCGCCAGGTCTCCAAATCGCACCGATCGTTTTCTTTGAGCGCTTGCAGCTGGAAACGCAGAAACTCATCGATATCCAGCGCGCCGGCGCGGTAATCCTCGTAATAACGCTCCTGTTTCCGACGATGTTGGACCGCGTCTACGACGTGGAGTTCCGCAAGAAACAGCCCCCATGCGTGATCACTGTCACCGTTGAGCAGGGTGTGATCGAGGTCAAATATGGCCAGCGTCATGGGTTCTGCAATCAGCATATGGTTAACAGCACGGCACAGCATAACCACCGGCTCGCAAATGTAAATAGGCGACTACAGAGCGGGAGATTGCGGCAACAAACCCTTCATGAAACAATGATCCCCAAGACAGCTGTTTGTTCACACGCCGATGGCAGGGCCCGATCGCAACCGAAACGTGGAGGATGATGGCTACCGGCCGAACGTAGGTATTGTCCTCTTTAATAATTCGTACCAAGTACTGTGGGCAAGGCGCCGCACCCACGATGGATGGCAGTTCCCACAGGGAGGGGTGCGTCCCGATGAGACCCCGGAGCAGGCGTTGTACCGTGAGCTTTACGAGGAGATCGGCCTTACCCGGAATCAGGTAGAGGTGATCGCCAGGACCCGCAGTTGGCTGAAATACGATCTCCCTCCCAGGTTGCGACGGAAAAAGAAAACGAAGGACCGATCCGCATTTCTTGGCCAGAAGCAGCTTTGGTATTTACTGCGTTTGATGTGTGACGATTCGGCGGTTTGCCTGGATACGTCGAGCAAGCCGGAATTCGACGAATGGCGATGGATCGATTACTGGGGCGCGGTGGAGCAGATCGTGGATTTTAAGCGTCAGGTATACGTGACGGCGCTGACGGAGCTCGAACGTTATCTGCCCGCGCCGCTGGCGGCTCGCCGCGTTCGTTGATCGTCGCCCCTGGGTGCCCCGGCGCGTCGGGCACCCGCTACGGGGCAGCCGGCGTGGTCACGTGCATGCTGCGCAACTTTCCGTTGCGGAAGTCGAAGGCGATGCCACGACGCGGGTAGGACAAACGCTGAATTTTACCGCGGGGACGGGCACCCGAATAAAAACCGACCACCTCTCTGGGGGTCATGCCGAATCGCACACCGTCAACGGTTTGATACGCCGAGCTGGGATTACCCTCGACCGTGATCTTTTCGATGTTATTTTTTCCTTGCAGAATCAATAAAGTGCCGTCGTCCGACCGATACATCCAGCGTTTTGACCGTGTCAGGATGCGGGTCTTAGTTTTTATTGGCCTGCCCCAGACCTTCGCCACACGATCGAACGACTGGCCGATCTGGACCTCCCGAAATCCGCGGCCGGGATCGAGGAACACATCTCGCTGCAGATAACCAAGGACCACATCGCCGGTGATCGTGGGCGCGTTGGGGATCTGGGCCCTTGTCGCCGAGCAGACAAGAACCGAGACAACGGCCGCACAAAGGGCTATGTTTACAGCTTGGTTGCGCATTGGTATCGATTCAGTATAGCAGCTTGAAAATCGACCGGCCCCGTGAAGAACGAATTATTGGCTTGTCGTTCTCGGGGCGGCGGTTCACTTTGTCGATGAGTTGCGATTTAATAATGCGGCATGATTAAGATAGTGCAGGGAGATATAACCACTCTGCGCGTTGATGCCATCGTTAACGCGGCGAACACCAGTTTGCTCGGGGGCGGTGGTGTGGACGGTGCCATTCATCGCGCAGCAGGGCCCGAGTTGCTGGCGGTGTGCAAAGAAATAGGTGGATGTCCCACCGGGGAAGCCCGCATCACGCCGGGCTTCCGTTTACCGGCGAAGTGGGTGATTCACACCGTCGGTCCCGTGTGGTGCGGTGGTGGACACGGAGAGGCCGAATTACTCGAATCGTGCTATAAAAATTGCTTCCGGCTCGCCCGTGAAAATCGTGTTCGATCCATCGCGTTCCCGGGTATCAGCACAGGCGTTTACGCCTATCCCAAACAGAACGCAGCCGAAATCGCTTTGTCGGTCATGCGGCAACACCAGGGGGACTTCGCTGAAATTACCTGTTGCTGCTTCAGCGGCGAAGACTCGGAATTGTATCTGCGTTTGTTAGAACCTGGAGCAGTGGGCTGATATGAGAAGATATACCG
>JBFGKR010000395.1:0-2372 GCA_041576575.1 Arenicellales bacterium
GAGGGCGGCGTTGACGAGGCCCTGTCTCCGCGACCAGATATTATAAGACTTGAACAACCCGGCTCGGGCATTGCCGCGCGCCAACCCCCCCGCGAGCTTCGCCAGCAGGCGCACTTCGCGCGCCAAGGCCCAGTTAGCCAACACCGGTTCCACCCCCTCGCCGCGTAAAGACTCCAGTATTCTAGGGACCCTTTCCGTCTCACCCGCGAGACAAGCGTCCACCAGGGCGTAGACATTGAACCTGGCGTAGTCGGCGATGGTCGCGCGCACGTGCTCGGCGGTGACACGCCCGTCCCGGCAGAGTAAACGCAGTTTGTCGATCTCCTGGGAGGCGGCCAAGAGGTTGCCTTCCAGGTAATAACTCAACAACTGCAATGTCTCATCCCCGGCGCTCATTCCCCGCGACCGCAAGCGGTTGCGTATCCAAGCGGGCATGCGTTCGGACACCACGGCGTAATGGTCTATTACCGCTCCACAACTGTCGATGGCCTTTACCCATTTACCCTGCCGCGCGCGCGCATCCAACTTTCCCGTTATCACGATGAGTAGTGTTTCCGAAAACCCGCCTCCGCAGTAATCGATGAGGGCCTGGGCGCCGGCAACGCCGGGGCGTGCCGAGGGAACGCGTAATTCTAGAAATTTGCGCTCCGCGAACAAGGACAAAGACTGCGATTGATCCCTCAACTGGTTCCAATCGAAACCGGATTCGGCGTTCATACGGACGCGCTCGTCGTAGCCGTTTTCACGGGCCAGGCGTCGAACGTGGTCGCAGGATTCTTCGATCAACAACGGCTCTTCACCGCACATCAAGAGCACCGGCGGCAAACCTTTGGATAATAGATGTGGCAGCTGGTCGGACGGAATGCGCAACGCCGCGAGCCGGTACGCCGTTTTGCGCTAAACGGGCAACGAGGCCGCCGGTCGACGCACCTCTTCCGCGAGCCGCCGAGGCTGCGCGTTCACGGCGATGGTGGACAGCTGCCGAATTATCCGACGCGCCAATTCCTTGATCATGTCTTCGCGCAGCTCGAGTTCCTCCGTTTCTTTCTGCAACACCAGCGTGCTGTCAAAATTGAAATCGCGCTCCAACCGCAACGGCACCGATTTACGCAGCTCGGTGCCGTCCGCCCCTGTGACCGTGTACTTCACCATGTAGATCAGGGTATAACCGTTCACCTTGCCCCGGGTATCGATGCTGCGCACCCTGCGATCGTATTGGATATCGTGCAGCTTCAGAATTGACTTCGCCGCCGCGGCGTCCCCGACCACCGAGGCTCCGGCGCTTTCGAGCGCCTCGACCATTTCCGCCCTCAGCCCGGCGTCGCTGCTCTCTACGGCGACGACCGACATCGTATCCGAGAGCGGGACCTTGCCGCGCAAGTGAAACCCACATCCGCCGACGAGTCCAACAAGGACCAACCAAACAACAAGAATACGCATGACCATGAATCGTGACCGAATATTTCTTGAAGTATTGGATTATAAACGGCTCTACGTTCAAGCCACCACTATATTTACCAGTTTCCCAGGCACTACGATGAGCTTCTTGACGGTTTTGCCTTCGACATGACGGCGCACCTTCTCGTCGGCGAGCGCGGCATCGCGGATGGCGTCGTGATCGGCGCCCACCGCGACCTCGATTTGACCGCGTTTTTTACCGTTGACCTGGACCACGAGCTGTACCGTCTCGCGGGCCAACGCGGCGGCATCGATCCGGGGCCAAGGGGCATCGACAAGCGGAGTCGGATCATCGAAGACCTGCCACAGCACGTGCGTAATGTGGGGCACTATGGGCGACAACACCTTGACCAAAATCGCCAACGCCTCCCTGAGCACGGCGTTTGCCGGCGGGTCGTCGTCGGGCCAAGGATATTGCACCAGGACGTTCGTCAGCTCCATGCATCCGGCTACCACCGTATTGTATTGATAGCGCTCGTAGTCGTGGCACGCTTTCGACAACATGGCGTGGGTTTGCCCTCGTAATTCCCGCAACGACGGGTCCGATACGTCTCTCACATTCACACCGCTTGAACGCGCGCTTTTGACCGCGTCACAGTGCTTCTGAAACAACCCCCATAAACGACGCAAATAACGATAAGCGCCGGCCACCGCGTCGTCGTTCCACTCCAGCGATTGCTCGGGTGGTGCCGCGAATATCATGAATAGTCGCACCGTATCTGCGCCGAAGCGATCGATCATGTCCTGCGGATCGACCGTATTGCCCTTCGACTTGGACATCTTCGCGCTGTCCTTGAGCACCATGCCCTGCGTCAACAGTCTTGTAAACGGCTCGTTCGACTTGATCAAACCGACGTCGCGCATGAGTTTGTGAAAAAATCGCGCATAGAGCAAATGCAGCACCGCGTGCTCGA
>JBFGKR010000396.1:0-2365 GCA_041576575.1 Arenicellales bacterium
CCGGCGTTGCGGAATAGGTGCGCGTCGCCGCCGCCGACCGGCGTGTCTGCGCGGATACCCAGCGCCTCGTCTACGGGTAGTCGCTCGTCCATGCATGCCAGCACCCACAGCCGTCTTTCGTTGGGTCCGTCCGCGCCGTATCGCCTGCGCGTCTCCCAACGCTCGGTGGCCGCCACTCGCTTCGCAATCTCGTCTTTCAGGAATGCCATCGGTCTCTCCTCCTTTGCCACAACTTCAGGTCGTTGTTTCGCTCGCCCCGAAGGGACGCTGAACCATTTGGCCAGCAAGTCGCGTGCCAACGCCGATCACGTCTATTAATCAGCGGCTTAGTTCAAATCGAATCAGGACCGTTCGGTCATTTACTTCCTTTTTTTGCGGCGCCGTTTGGAAAAACATAGGCATTTCGCAGAGATCTTGAAACAGAAGTGGCGCTTCTCATTCGAAGTGGCGCTTCACATTCATGTGTTGCGAAGTCGCGTGGAGCAGTGCGTTCCTGCCGGACGCCGAAGGAACATACACAGGGCTCAAGTCTCGTGCCGAAAATCCATGCCCCGCAGGAATAAAGCGCGCGACGCGGCAGGTGGGGGTGAAGCAAGCAAGGACTTTTCAAATAGACACGATAGGTCTGAGTTCAATACGAGCCCGGCACTGTTCCTAAAACTGAACTCGCTTTTTTTTAATACATGAATGCAATCTGCGGTTTGCGCTGCCTTTGTGGAGTGTCGTTCGCACCGTTCAAGTGTGGCAACTTGCCAAATCTCTTCAATAAGACTTGAAGTAAAAACTCGCCCCGAGACTCTCCGCTATATTTCGCAATTCCTGCTCTTGGGACTCGTCGCCCGCATACATCAACTCGAGCTTGGGCAGCCTCCTGGTTTCATTCAATTTCAACGCATCCCGCAGTACAACCGCCGCTTTCTTGCTCGCCGCACCTGAAACTAGAATTCTCGTTTGCCTGGATTCCCCGGCTGCCAATATGCCTGCGAGTCGTTTTGCCATCGCAGAGGGCCCCGCTGTGGCCGACATGCTGACAAATGCCGCATCGGCAATTGCGCCCTGAGAGGTAACATGAAAGTAAACATACTCGTCGCCAAAAACATCCCTTCCAAGAACGGAGCGAGCTTCTATTTGATCCGAGCCGCTCGGAATAGTCGCACACGCTCCCAGTGCGATGGATACAAGAAAAAGCGAGAACCATCGGATCATTGCTAATCTCCTAAAGGGCCGACAACGGACAGACAAACGAAAACTTGCGCCCGTAATCAGTGCCAAGCGGCTGGTACACGCAGGGCCTACATATTTATAAGAATAGCAAAGCTTCCCGAACACGAACGATCAACGAATAGCATCGGGGTGCTCGCCGGCACTCAAGCTGTGGACTGCCGTTGAAGAGGTCGGGCACGGCGTGTCGAGGCCAACGCCGGCGGCCGCCGTTGCTTGCGTGGATCGGCGCACCGCCCGGTCGGAGGTAAGGCGGCGCTTGTGAACACCGTCTCGCCAAACTCGGGGCGATGAAACGCGACGCGCCGTCGTTCGGTCGCTACGGGAGCACGATCCATACCCGGAGCATACGCGCGCCGTCTCACTGGTCGGCGTCACCGGTCCCCGCCCCGTCGGTGCGCGGAGGCCGGTACGTATTCCTTTAAACGAGGTTGTGGATTAGACTGTGCGGCGAGGATGTTAAGAACGGAGGGCTTACCTATGACAACGACGAATCTACCCGAAGATTCGGTGCTGCGCCGGCACGCTATACAATACCAACAGCGGGGCGCTGCCAGTTCCGATGCCGCTCGCACCGAAACGGCATCGGCCTCGACCGGCCGAACCAAACCGCAAGAGCCCAAGGGTTTCCTCGGTCAGCTACTGGATAAAGTGCTCGGCAAATCTTGAGCGGGAGCTGCCATTCGTCGGCGATGCAACGTGCCTTCGTGCGACGAACGGCGTCGTGCGGCAGGTAACGGTTTCGGCAAGACGCGAAGTTACCGGCGCGATACCGGGGCCATCGTTGCGTCCCGACCGCAGTAAGAGGTCTGCTCGGTATACGATCTGGCGCCCGGGGGCCGTACCCCGATTCGTTGCCGTAGAGATTGTGACGATGCAGGCTCGTGCGTGGGTCGAATCGATGCCTCTCCGTGATCGCAAGCGCTTCAAACCGCATCCCCGATCTCCCTGCGTTCGACCGCCTCCACCCTCATGCACTTGAGGGACAGAGCGACGCCAAACGCTTGTTCTAAATCAACCAAGATAAATGGCGGCAAAGGCGTTCCATCGCGATAAGCTCCTCGCTCTTCATACTCGAATCGCAAGTCATACACCGCGTTCTGATGATTGAACTCATGCAGTCTTATGGCATCACAGTCGTGGA
>JBFGKR010000397.1:0-2297 GCA_041576575.1 Arenicellales bacterium
ACCGGCGCTCCGTCCACTTCAGCACGCGCCAACTTACAGCCACCGGAAGGCATACCTGCAGCAGTCCGTTCCACCCAAACGAGATCCAGCCGCCCTCGCCGTTCAGGGTGACACCGAACAAGACCGCGCTACCCGCGAGGATGGCAAACTGCCAGCCGAACATCAGGGTTGCCAGCGTCATCCCCAAAAGATGCAGGTTGAGCCCGGGGGCTACTCCGGCCTCCAAGCTCCAGAGTAGGAGCAGCGAGACGATGGTGGCCATCAGCACATGAGTGTCTTCGCTGTTTCCAAAATGCCTCCACGGCGTCCACCGTAGGGCGACGAGGAACACCAGCAGAAACGCGCTGTTTCCGATTGCCCCTAATCCGGGAAGCATTAATTCGGAGGGCACATTCACAGAGTTCGTAACGATACGATTGACGCACAGTAATAGTAGCAGATGCGTCTGCCGGCCGTGCCCCGACGCAGGCACAAATTAGCGGTCGATCGACGACAGCGACCGCGGCGCATCGACCATTCCCGGCCGCGCAAAGGACCCTCGGGTCATAGCAGAAGTTCCAGAGCACGACACGCGGCGCCTCGTTGACACCGGCGCATCCCGGCGATCGCGGGGCACACGGATGGAGAAATTCCACCGTTCACACTACCGTTTACTCGCGATCTGCGACCATTCGTCCAACATATTGGCCTCTTGAGCGCAAAATTACATCTCCACTCATCAGCGCAGTTACGGTAGGATCTGCGGTGCAATCCGTCGTCACAATCGACCGATGCGAACACCAAAAGGAGAGGAGGACACGAAATGACATTAAAACACAAACGAGTCACCGCCGCCGCGGCAATCGCGCTTGCGATCGGCGGCGTCAGTGAAGCGGGTATACAGAACCTCAAAAAGTTGCAGGACTTCAAGACCACTGGAACCGCGCTCGAGTTAGAGACGGTCGCACAGACTGGAGCACAGTCGGAAGCGATTAAAAAAATACTGTCGCGCATCAAGCTGCCACCCGGTTTCAAGATAGGTCTTTACGCCATCGTGCCCGACGCCCGACACATGGCGGTGGGGAACAACGTCGGTACCGTATTCGTCGGTACGCGCAAAACCGCAGTGTGGGCAGTGACCGATCGGGATCGCGACCGCGTGGCCGACGAGGTCAAACGCTTTGCCCCCAGCATCAACTTTACCGTTCCCAACGGCGTTTGCTTCAGCAAAGACGGATTTCTCTACATCACAGAGCACAACCGCCTGCTGGTTTTCCCCGCGGCGGAGTTTTTCTACGAGGGGCCAGACGTTGCCGTGGGTATCGTCAAGGAGCCGTTGATTCCAAAGGACGAGGAATCGTTCAACCATGGGGCGCGTGTTTGCGATATCGGGCCGGACGACAAGCTCTACGTGTCTCAGGGCCAGCCCTACAACGTGCCAGCTCCGGAGAAGATGGACAAATACAACCGCGCCGGCATCGGCGGTATCGTGCGTATGGGGCGCGACGGCAAGGATTGGGAAGTCTACGCCAGGGGAATTCGCAATTCCGTGGGTATCGCGTTCAATCCCGCCAATGGCGAACTCTGGTTCACCGATAATCAAGTCGACGGAATGGGTGACGATATCCCACCGGGCGAACTCAATCGCGCGACCGGTCCCGGTCAACACTTCGGCTTTCCTTGGTACGGAGGCGGTAAGGTGCGCACTCTGGAATATCAGGATTCGGAGCCACCGGCAGACGCAGTGTTTCCCGAGGTCGAGATGGACGCGCACGCGGCAGACCTGGGGATGATGTTTTACACCGGTAAGATGTTTCCAGCGCAGTATCGGGGCGGCGTCTTCAGCGCCCAACACGGCTCCTGGAACCGGACCACGCCCATCGGCGCGCGCATCATGTTTACCCGTCTGAACGAGGACGGCAGCGCCGCGGGCACCGAGGTCTTCGCCTCGGGCTGGCTGGATGAACAAACCGGAGAGTACTTGGGTCGGCCCGTAGATGTCGTGCAGTTCCTTGACGGATCGATTCTGGTTTCCGACGACTTGACGGGGGCCATCTACCGTATCTGGTACGACGGCTGACATCGAAGGAATTCCGGACCGGGGGGGGCTTGGGGTGCGGCATCCCTTCCCTCCCCGGTTCGTCGCGGGCCCCACGTCCAACAACAGTTTTATGCGGATCAATCGGCGCAGCACCGGGAGTTCAGTCACCGCAGCGGTGTGCGTACTCACCCTGGCTTCCGTGGCTTGGCCAAAGTCCGCGGAATCGGGAGACATCGAATCGGGACGGTTAAAGGCGGCGGCGTGCCGCGGCTGCCAC
>JBFGKR010000398.1:0-2292 GCA_041576575.1 Arenicellales bacterium
ATGCACCCAGAGACCTCGTCCTCGTACTTGGAGTGCACTGCGCTGTATTCGCCTTGGCTACGCGCGAGACCGGCATTGGAGCTATTGACGAGCGCCAATGACGGCTCCGGCGACGGATTATGAGGGCGCGGCGGATCATTTACGAATACGTCATAGTTCGAACGAGTTTCAAAAGGTTCCCGTAAAACAAGCATGTCTATCACCCTACAAAAAAACCATATAAACATATTCGTCATCCAAAAGCCTGCGAAACTCGTCGTCCATGGTGCACTTCCGCGGACGTGGGAGCGTACCAAAGCACGAATTGTCGTCCCGGAGCGTCGTGACGTGCGGTGCGAGTGACTCCGTCCGGCGTACGGCTGATCCTCGGTAAGCACCTCTTGTAGCACTAAGCGGCCGTTGTATCAAAATTATTGCATCGAAACGAATCTCGGTACGGCGGTTTATCATGAAATTGATACTGACAAGCAAGGAAGATTCGATCGCCACGATCACGTTGAACAATCACAGGAAGCTCAACGCATTGAGTCGTGCTCTGATCGATGAGATTATCCAGGCTTTGCGAGAATTCCGGAAAGATGAGATACGCGTGGTAATTTTGCGTGCTCCGGAGGGTTCGAGGATTTGATCATCGGGGCACGATGTCACCGAACTTCCCCTCGAACGTCGCGACCCCTTGGGGCGCGACGATCCGTTGCGTCAGCTTGTCAGAGAATTAGAGACCTATCCGGCGCCGGTCATAGCTATGATAGAGGGCGGTGTCCGGGGTGAGGCTTGTGAGGTCGTGTTTGCCTGCGATCTCGTGGTCGCAAGTAGCGAGACGACGTTTGCGGTAACGCCGGCAAAACTTGGGGTGCCCTACAACATAACGGGTGTGCTTAATTTCATGAACGCGGCTACGCGATGCATCATAAGGGGGATGACGTTTACGGCAAAACCTGTTTCCGCGGCACGCGCGGAGATGCTAGCTATGATCAACTATGTGGTCGACAACGACGAGTTGGAGTCTCAAACAAAGACATTGGCGGATCATGTCGCGAAGAATGCGCGCCTGAGCATCGCAGTGATAAAGGAACAGCTGTGGCTTCTCGAAAGCGCACACACGATCGCGCCGCATATGTTCGAGCGCATACAGGGACTTCGGCGCGCAGTGTACGACAGCAAGGATTACAAAGAGGGGCTGACGGCTTTTCTTGAAAAACGCAAACCGGTTTTCGTCGGCAAGTAGTAACCTACTGCGGTTAAGAAACTGCATGTCGGTGGCCATGCGTCTATTTCCCCAAGCGAGATGAGTCGTACGGGACTCGCCATAAAAAAATCGTTTTCTCCTTCGTATATGACGCCGAATCGATATTCCTGATACTCTAGCGGACGCAGTTGCGCGGCCTGGGCGGCTCGTGATCGTGACGGCGCCCGATTGTTGCCGTTCCGGCAATCTACGTATAAACATCGAGGAGAGGAGACTATGCACCCAATGCAATGTGTTGCGGCGATTTTTTCGTATTTACTCGTCACACCGCGTCGGCGCGGTAAAGCGTGTTTGCCCGATGCGGTTGTGGATCCACAGTGCGGACGGCGGTCGCCTGCGATTAATTATTCATTCGTCTCGGCACTCCTTCTCTCCGGATTGGCGTGGAGCGGCACGGTTGCTTCGAAGACCCTTGTGTTCTGCTCCGAGGGCAGCCCCGAAGGATTCAATCCAACGCTGTATACGGCAGGCACGACCTTCGACGCCAGCTCAAGAGCCATGTTCGACCGCTTGGTGCACTTCAAGCGGGGCACCACGGTCATTGAGCCGGGGCTCGCCGAGTCCTGGGATGTCTCCGAAGACGGTCTTGTCTATACCTTCAACCTGCGCAAAGGTGTCGAATTTCACAAGACCAAGACCTTTACACCAACGCGGCAGTTCAATGCCGATGACGTGCTGTACAGTTTCGGGCGTCAGTGGCGGAAGGAACATAGGGATCACAAATTGTCGGGTGGGACTTACGAATACTTCAACAGTATGGATATGCCGAACCTGTTGCAGAACATCGAGAAGCTCGATGATTACACCGTACGATTTACGCTCAAAGTCCCCGAAGCGCCATTCATTGCCAACATGGGCATGGATTTCGCGTCCATTTTTTCCGCCGAGTACGCAGACAAAATGCAACTCGCGGGTACGCCCGAAAAGATCGATCTCGAACCCGTAGGGACCGGGCCGTTCCAATTGGTCGTGTATCAAAAAGATGCGGTAATCCGATACAAAGCGCATCCCGGCTATTGGCAAGGCAAGGCCGCGATCGACGA
>JBFGKR010000399.1:0-2276 GCA_041576575.1 Arenicellales bacterium
ATCGCGGACAAGGTGGGCGCCTTTCTAGTGGCCGACGTGGCGCACGTGGCGGGTCTCATCGCGGCGGGACTCTACCCCAGTCCGGTCAATATTGCAGACGTTACCACCAGCACTACCCACAAGACACTGCGGGGACCGCGGGGGGGATTGATCCTTGCGCGCGCGGACACAGAGTTACAAAAAACGCTGAATTCGAGAGTGTTTCCGGGTTCACAGGGTGGCCCACTGATGCATGTCATTGCCGCAAAGGCGGTCGCCTTCAAAGAGGCGTTGCAACCCGAATTCAAGGCTTACCAGCAGCAGGTTTTGTCCAATTCCAGAACGCTCGCCGTCGAAATCATGGAGCGTAATTATAAGGTCGTTTCCGGCGGCACCGATAATCACATGTTTTTGATGGATCTCATCGACAAGGGAATGACGGGCAAAGTCGCCGAAGCGCTGCTCGGGACAGCAAACATCACCGTGAACAAGAATGCCGTGCCGAACGATCCGGAGTCACCATTCGTAACCAGCGGCATACGCGTTGGAACTCCGGCAATCACCACCCGCGGCTTCAAGGAAGCCGAAGTGAAGAAACTCGCGGCCTGGATCTGCGACCTGCTGGATCATCCGGACGATCAGACCGTGAACGCCCGCGTCAAGCAGGAAGTGCTGGAGCTATGTCGGGAATTGCCCGTGTACGCTTAACCTTGTCTCGTCGTCCCGATCGTGCTTCGGGACACTGTCCGGATATCGTAGATGCGTTGTCCATTCTGTGTATCCGAAGATACTCGGGTCATCGATTCACGTCTTGCTGAGGACGGAGACGCGGTTCGCCGGCGTCGCGAATGTACAGCGTGCGGAGAGCGATTCACTACGCTGGAGCGTGCATCTCTGCGCATGCCCCAGATAATCAAATCAGACGGCAAACACGAAGCCTTCGACGAAAACAAGCTGCGCGCGGGCATCCTTCGGGCGCTTGAGAAAAGGCCGGTCGATGCGGAAGCCGTTGAAAGCGCCATACACCGCATTCAACATGAGATGCTGACCAGCGGAGAGCGTGAGATACTTTCGCGACAGGTCGGAGAGTGGGTGATGCGGGAGCTCAACGAGTTGGATCAGGTTGCCTACGTGCGTTTTGCCTCGGTTTATCGCTCGTTCCAGGATGTGGACGAATTCAGCGAAGAGGTAAAAAGACTACAGAATCAACCCAATGCGACCGCAAAAAAGCGGCAGATGTCACTCCTTCCCAATGACGATGACAAGAAATGACGATTATCGATTCATGTCGCGGGCCTTGCGCCTGGCGGAAGCGGGTCTGTTTACCACCCATCCGAATCCGCGGGTCGGTTGCGTCGTCGTCGGCAAAGACGGCACTATCGTAGGGGAGGCTTGGCATCAACGGGCGGGCGAGCCACACGCCGAGGTGCTGGCTCTGCAACAAGCGGGGGACGACGCACGTGACGCAACCGCCTACGTAAGTCTGGAACCGTGCTGTCACCAGGGTAGAACCCCCGCCTGTACCGCGGCCTTGATCGAGGCCGGCGTAGCGCGAGTGGTGGCGGCGATGGAAGATCCGAACCCCAGGGTGGCGCAAGGAGGAGTCGCCGAGCTGCGTCGGGCGGGGATCCAGGTCGATGTGGGAATCATGCGGGAACAAGCGGAACAACTGAATCGCGGCTTTGTTCTGCGTATGCGTGATGTCCGACCTTGGATAACGCTGAAGGTTGCGGCCAGCATCGATGGCCGAACCGCCATGGCTTCCGGAGAAAGCCGATGGGTAACCGGCGACGCATCGCGCGACGACGTTCAGCGCCTGCGTGCGAAGAGCTCGGCGATTCTGACCGGCATCGGTACCGTTCGCGCCGACGATCCCGCGCTCACGGTGCGAATGCCGGGGTGCAGTCGGCAGCCGCTGCGGGTAATCGTGGACAGCCATTTAGAAATCGACACCAGCGCCAGGTTACTGCGGGAGCGTGGAGACGTCCTGATCTGTACAATCAGTCCGGAGCAAGCGAAGGTTGATCGTTTAGCCCGAGTCGGGGCGGAGATCGTCGAATTACCTGATGTTGGCGGGCGGGTCGATCTTCGATCTATGGTTGAAGAACTCGCGCATCGGGAAGTCAACGAATTACTGGTGGAGGCCGGCCCCGTGCTCAGCGGTGCGTTGCTTGAAATGCGTCTTGTTGATGAGTTGATTATC
Organism: Arenicellales bacterium; assembly: GCA_041576575.1. Lineage (GTDB taxonomy): Bacteria > Pseudomonadota > Gammaproteobacteria > Arenicellales > JAANXG01 > CALZGZ01. Next base: position 2,183 of record JBFGKR010000399.1, read on the forward strand.
TATCTGGCACCGCATGTCATGGGCGATACCGCCCGCGGCATGTTCCAAATTCCGGGCATCGAACGATTGTCGCAACGCGTCGAGTTTGCTATAG
>JBFGKR010000400.1:0-2251 GCA_041576575.1 Arenicellales bacterium
CGACTCCCGGTAGGCCTGCTCGGACGCCAGCGCGCATCCCGGCACCTCGGACAAAATCATCTTGCCCAGCTCACTCAATCGTTCCCGGTGCTTCCGCCTTTGCCGCGCCTCGATATAGAACCGCCTCTCTAACTTCTTTCGACGCCGGTCGTAGCGAAAATAAAAAGATCCGTTTTCTCCCACCACCGCATCGACCGGCCACAATCTCGCGATATGATCACACCAACCTGCGGGTCGGCCGGTAATCGGAATCACCTTGACCCCCCCCGCCTGCAGCCGCTCCATGGCGGCGTAGGCCCGGGCCGTCAGCCGCCCACGCGTGGTCAAAGTGTCGTCGATGTCAAGGAAAACGCCGACTACGCGGCTACAAACGTCTGCCGGCATGGATTTGAAGGCAATCATGCCACACCCCACATGGAAAACCTCCTTTTGCGCTAGTTGTGTTGCACATTCGAGTCAGGAAGGTAGTGTTCCAACATATGCAAGGTCTTTTGCAGTGCACCTCGGTTTTCTTTCACAAAGGCCTTACCCGCTTCCCCGGCCTTGAAACGCAAATTAGGATCGGTCAAGTAGCGCTCCACCGCTGACAGCAATTCGTTCGCGTCGGCGACCTGCACGCCTGCTTCCCGGGCCAGGGTTTGTCGGACGATCTCCTGAAAATTGAACATGTGCGGACCAAACACCACGGGGATACCCAGGGCGCAGGGTTCGAGCACATTGTGGCCACCGACGGGAACCAAGCTCCCGCCGACGAACGCAACATCCGAAGCCGCATAAAACAACGTTAACTCGCCCATCGAATCGCCGATAAAAATGTCCACCTCTGCCGCCAAGGTCCCACCTACTTCGCTGCGCAAGGCGGTGTTGAATGCGCTTCGACGGCACATGCGTGCGACGACCCCAAAGCGCTCCGGATGGCGGGGGACGAGCACCAATAACAAACGGGGATGGCGCTTCTTCAGTTCCGCGAACACCTGCAAGAGCTCGTCGTCTTCACCTTCATGCGTGCTGGCGGCGATCCAGACCGGACGATCGGCCCCCCATTGACGCCGTAGAACCTTGGCCACTTCGCTCAGGCTCGCCGCAAGCTTGACCTCAAATTTGATACTTCCCGTGACACGGACCGACTCCTCTCTAGCACCCAGCCACATCAGACGTTCGGCGTCCGCTTGTGTCTGTACCGCGAATCCGGAGGCCAGACGTAACACCGGTCCCATGAAACCAGTGACTCTCTGATAACGCACAAAAGACCGCTCGGATAAGCGCACATTAGCAAACAATAACGGGATAGCGCGTCGGGAACACTGGCGGATAATGTTGGGCCATATTTCCGTCTCCATGAACACCGCGAGGCGAGGACGCGCCTTATCGAGGAAACGATTTACGGCACCGGGGTAATCGTAGGGAACGTAACAGTGGCGAACGCGGTTACCGAAACTGCGTTGAACTTGGGCAGACCCGGTAGGTGTCATCGTTGTAACCAGCATCTGCATGGAGCCAGACTGCGCCAGCAACGCGTTCGCCAGGGGTTCCGCGGCCCGCACTTCTCCTACCGATACCGCGTGTATCCACACATCGACCGGGGCTTCCCAGGGCCTGATGAAACCAAATCGCTCCCCCCAACGACGCCAGTAATCGGGATTCTTGAAGCCGCGCCACAGCAATCTCATCAGCAAAACAGGTAAGAACAGATAGAGCAGAGGCGTGTATAGAAATGTCATTGCGATCAGCGGCGACGGCTAAAGACCCAGGTAGACGGCGCGAAGTCGATCACACGACTTGGCGGCAACGAGTGTTTGAACATAGCGCGAGTGGACTGATCAATCGAACATCATCTTGTTAATCCGCGTATTTCGACAATGGTGCTGGATCACTGCGAGGAATCGGGCGCATCCGCGCGGGGATATCGAGCGTGAATGCCGCTCAAGTTCCGCTTTCCCGGTCCTGCGGCGGGTCGAAATGAGCGCACCTGCGATTCGATATCGAGCCGGCACCGAGACAGATGTGTTCTCGGAAAATATAGGCTTATAAAGTATATTGCTCGCACTCCTCACCTCGAATAGAGCTCCGCACCCAATGCCACCGCCCTGGTGAAGCACGGGTGCTAATCGTCACTACCTTCTAATTCCAACCAATCTCGCGCGCCCAAGAAGTTCTCGTAGAGATCGGCCTCGGGAGACCCGGTTTCCGGGCGGTAGTTATACCGCCACGATACCAGAGGCGGCAGCGACATCAGGATGGATTCGGTGCG
>JBFGKR010000401.1:0-2242 GCA_041576575.1 Arenicellales bacterium
CTCCGCGCAGGGTCGTTTGGTGTTCCAGGGTCTCTGGATTAGTTGTTCCATGAATGACCCGTGTCAACGGCCAAACACCTGTATACCAGCCATTCGTATGGCTTGTTGATATCGAGACGTCGAAGTCTGTAAGGTTTCGATGGCGAAATCAAATTTACCCTTGACCGCGCTTTCTTCGGCATTTTTGCGCAGCCGGTCTCCTTGCTCGCTGAGCATGTTGATAAGAGACATTTTCGATTTTGGGGGATCCAACCTCTCGACCACCGCGGTAAGAAGCCTTCCGTATTCCTGATTTCGGCGCTGTTCGTAACGATATTCGTCTTCAGGGGTGGCGAAGTGAAGTTCGTACGTAATGGTTTGAGCGTCCAGGAGCGTCGCAAGCGCGTTGTCGAGCGTTTTCTGCGTCTGCAGCAACAACCTCGCAGCGGCGTCAAAATCCTCGTCGCTTGCCAAACGTTCGGCTTTGGCGATGTCTTCTCTGATCTTGTCCTCGCTGATTGCGGCTCCTTCGGATTTATCGGCACGCTCAATGTGCTCGTATGATTGATACGATAAGAGAGCAGAATCCACGCTGCGGAGCAGATTCGTGTAGGCGCTTTTAGCTTTGCGTCGTGCCTCCGCCGGGTCAGGCACCAATTGAAACGCGGTGCTGGATGTGCGAATTGCATCGTCGATCAGTTCTTCGGCATGGGCCGCATCGCCCGCATTCAGTGCGCCTTGGGCGTCGGAAATCAGTTCGTTGGCGCGACTCAGCATCGATTTTGCATCCGCGTGATCGCTTTGGGCGACCCGTTTCGCTCCGGAAGAAGTTCGAATGCTCAATGTGGCGAACGCAATTTTGTTTGTCACGGTTTTGATTAATGTCTCCGGATCCATCTCGGGTTCTTTGATTATTTCGCTAGATGCTTCCTCCACGGCGGCGCGCTGCGGAGTTTCATCCGGATGATCGACGATGTAGATGACACCTCCCATGTAGGTGTGGTTTTGGCATTGATAATACACCACGCTGGGAGTGGCGGCGGTCGGCTTGAACGTTACGATGCCGTCGTAGGTGTAATTCCCCTCCACCCCTTTGACCAGTATGTCGCGGCCTCTTCCGACCGGGCTGGTAGAGAGGTAAAAATCGTGCATCGGATTGCTGCGAATGTCGAACTCGTACGTTTGTCCACGCACAAGCGTGAGTTCCTTGCCCGGTACCCCGTCGACCGAGAAAGCGATCTCATGACCGCGACCGACGAATCCCCTGCCGAACCAGGGGTGACGCTCGTCCTTCTCTATCAAGGTCACGACGAAGCGATTGGCAACGTTGCCGTCGCCGGGAATTCTGTCCTGTGTTGCCGCGCTGAGGTTTTCGGTGGATAGCGTGAGCCCGACCAGGATCCAATTAATTGCAACTTGGTATTTAAAGCTCATCCCTTCTCCGTACCGCGGTTGATCCGGCTGCTATCGAATTCCAATACAACAACGCCTTCGTAATAGCTTCTAGTGCCGCGCAACCGACAACATGTACCTGACGTAACAACCGCCTCTTCGTGCGCCCACGAAGTCAATTTCTGCATAGTTCGTGGTGATATTAGCGGACGCCGCCGTCGTTGATGATAGCACGATGCGGGACGCACGGAGGCCCCACAACCGAGGTGGTTTATGGGCGCGTGCGCGCCGGACGACACGTTGGAGGTCGATCTTTTCTGCCGCCGTTCTTACCGCCCTGCATGGTGCGCGTTCCGCTTGGGCGGCAAACAGGAAGCCACGGGTATCGGGGCAGCGCAGGGCCGTGTCGATCTCGCCGCAGCGCCGGGGGGCGTGCCGCGAAATTCTAGCGCAGTCATGACGACAGCTTTTCGGCGTCCGAGTCCGTCGGCGTGGAACGGGGCGGGAACTTGGCAACGATCGCGATGTGTTTCCCATTGCGCACCACCTCGAGCGGTAACCAGGTCCCCGGCGCCTGCCGTCGAATGATTTTGACGAGTTCTCCGCTGGTATGCACTTCGCTGCCCGCCGCCGACGTGATGATATCCCCTTCTTCAAGTCCTGCGGCTTGTGCGACGCTGTTCTCGACCACACTTTCGATGCGTACTCCTTGCTCTGAGCTCTTTACGTGGACGCCGAGCAGCGGATACGCCGGTTTGCTCGGTGCGACGTCGGGCACGACGAACACCAGATCGGCCACGCCCGGATGGATATCTCTACAGTCGTGGGCGGCGGAGGTGGTCAACGATGTGCCCACACCGACTACGCCCAG
>JBFGKR010000402.1:0-2216 GCA_041576575.1 Arenicellales bacterium
GGACCTGTCCAGCAGCTGGTGTTACAGCGATTCACACAACGACCTTCCGCTCCTGCGCATGGTTGACCATCCGGTCGCGGTAAATCCGGACGCCGCGCTCGCCACCGAGGCGCGCCGCAAAGGCTGGCCGATACTGGAATTCGGCGCCGCGTCGCATTGAAAAAACGTGTGTGATCGAACGCGCCACGGGCGACGGTGGTCGCCGCCAGCTACGCGGATCGTCAGCCCTCTTTGTCGCGATACTTTTCGTAATGCAGTCGAAACAGCTGCTCGAGCTCACCGATGATCTCTTCGGCATCCCTCCCCTGAACGAGATGTTGCGTCATCAGGCCGGATGCTCGATCGAGCAGTTCTCTGGTGTCCAGCATGTGGTAGCTCTTGGTAAGACGCCTCATGGCGCCCACCACGCTTTCTTGCTCTGCGGGTCGTGCAATTTCAAGAGGTTCCGCGACGGTCGCTTCGTGAACGGAAGATCGATCGGCCAGGTACCGGGCGTAATCGAGCAGACTGTTCCGCTTGTCAGGGTCTAGACGACGAAACAAGCGCAAAAGCGTGGTTTCGGCGGGGTTCATCGCAAGGAAACCGCTTTGGACGCCTCGCGACTAATGTTAATTCCTCTCGCAGCGTTGCTGTGCGAAGTGTAAAAATTCTTCCATCGCCCGCAACCGGAACTTTTGCCGTTGATACACAATGGAAAACGGACGGATCATGGGCGGTTCCAACGGAACCGCCGCGAGAGTGCGCAGTGTAAGTTCCTTCTTGAGGGTGGATTCCGAAATCAGCGTGATTCCAAGTCCGGATTCCACCGCGCTCTTGATCGATTCCGGGCTTCCGAATTCCATGATCAGATTCAGGTCGTTGAGCGAATAGCCACGCTTCTTCAAGTATTGCGCGATGACATTTCGGGTGCCCGACCCCTCTTCCCTGCAGATGAAAGGGTACGGCAGGATTTCTTTGATGGCGATGGCCGTCCTCGATGCCAGCGGGTGATTCGGCGGGCACACCAGCATCAGCTGGTCGTGCCAGCAAACCTTCACCACCAGATTCTTGTTTTGTACCGGCGCCTCCACGATTCCCACATCGAGTTCATTATTTTCCACCATGTGCACGACGCCAACGGTGTTCGAAACCTTCAGTCTCAGTTTCACGTCCTGGAACTGCGACTGAAATTCTCCAAGCAGACTCGGAAGCCGGTACTCCGCGATGGTCGTGCTGGCGCCGACCACGAGAATGCCGATGACGTCCCCCGTCAGGGTACGCACCTGGTTGTCCATTTCGTTGTACAGCGCGATGATACGCTCGGCGTAACCGAAGACGTGCTCACCCGCCTCGGTGAGACTGATTTTGTTGTGGGTGCGGTCGAACAAGCGGGTATTGAAGTATTCTTCGAGTTGGCGAATCTGGAACGTCACCGCGGGTTGCGTCATGTGCAGCGACTCCGCTGCCTTGGTAAAGCTCAGTAACTTGGCGACGGTGTAAAAAACCTGAAGCCGACGGTCCGCCATATACGGGTCATAAAATATGTTGGGTTCAGATCCCCCAATTATAAGGAGTTTTTATGGCTCGCGCGAACAAGCCGGCGGATGCGGCCGCCACACGCGCCCAATAGTCGCTGCCGCGATGGGGACGGCCGACGACTGTTCCCGAGACTGCGTACGGCGGCACGCTGCGGATGCGGAAGACCCGTCGAACCGGAACGGCGAATGCCGGCATCGGAACGATGAATGCCGGCATAGACTGTAGTCGACTCGTCGCTTCCCGGTGGTTGCGCTTCACCGAGGAGTCGGCGTCGGGCGCGGACTTGAGGGAAATGCCCCCCTAGAATCCGTCCAGTTTGAGTCGTAAATCCGTGGGGCTGCTGGCGTGCTGCAGTGCGGTTTCCTCGGTAATCTCGCCGCCGCGGCACAGTTCGAACAAGTGCTGATCGAACGACAACATGCCTTCGACGGTGGACTCCTTCCGCACCAGATCGGAAATTTCTTTTACTCTCAGCGGGTCGAGTATCAGTTCTCGCACCCGCTGGCTGACGGTCATGACCTCGCAAGCCACCACCCGGCCTTCCCCGTCCGCTTTGGGTAGAAGCCGTTGGGCTACAACCGCCAGTAGGTTCTGCGCCAGTTTCGAGCGAATCGTGGGTTGGGCATCGGGGCTGAAGGCAGAAATTATACGCGTCACCGTCTCCGCAGTGGCCGGGGCGTGCAGGGTCGAGAACACCA
>JBFGKR010000403.1:0-2193 GCA_041576575.1 Arenicellales bacterium
CGGCGACGGTGAGGGGTCCGCGGGTGGTATCCCCGCCTACGAGGTCCACGTCGAAACGCTCCGCCAGGGAAAAAAAACCGCTACTGAAACGCTCAAGCCATAAGACATTCACCGACGGCACGACCAATCCGAGGACAGCCCACGCCGGGGTCGCCCCCATGGCCGCAAGATCGCTGAGATTTACCGCCAGGGACTTGTATCCAACCGAATGCGCATCCACAGATTCGAGAAAATGCACCCCGGCGACAAGCACGTCCGTGGTGACTACCAGTTGGTGCCCCGCCGGCGCGTTTACAACCGCGGCGTCGTCACCAACGCCGACGCAGACATCATTGCGAGTCGGGGGGCGAGTAAAAAATCGCTCGATGACGGAGAATTCGTCCAATCGGTTGGCGGGCAAGTTATTCGGTCATTCTTCCACGACTTTGTCGGTTTCATGCAGGGTTTCTGTCTTTTTAATAGCTGCGGGATGCTGCATGTCCCCTGGACGCAGACGTTTTGCGAGGCGGTCGAGCACTCCGTTTACGAACTTATAGCCATACTCGGCACCGAACGTTTTCGCCAATTCCACCGCTTCGTTGATGATCACTTTGATCGGCACATCAGGTTGATATTCCAACTCGTAGGCACCGATACGCAGAATAGCGCGCTCTACGGGGTCGACGCTGTCAAAATCGCGGTCCAGGTGAGGCTGCAGATTCGCCTGGATTTCCTGCCGATACAGCGGAATCTCTCGGATGAGTGTATGAAAATACTCCCGGTCGGCGCCGGTCAAATCGTGATCTCGGACGAAATGGGCTTCGATATACCGAGGGTCTTGCTGCGTCAGGTCCCATTGATAGAGGGCCTGCACCGCGGCCTGCCGTGCCGCATTCCGACTACCGTCTGCCATTGTCGTCTACCTGCGCTAGGGTCTACGGGAATGAATACTACTCCTGCAATTGCTTCAAAACGTTTACCATCTCCAACGCCGCCAGCGCCGCGTCTGCGCCCTTATTCCCCGCTTTCGTGCCCGCGCGCTCGATGGCTTGCTCAATGGTATCGACCGTCAAGATACCAAAACCGATAGGGATGTCGTAATTCATGCTCACGGAGGCTATGCCCTTGGCGCACTCGCCCGCTACGTAATCGAAATGCGGCGTCGCACCGCGGATAATCGCGCCCAAGGCCACCAACGCATCGAATTTCTTTGATTGAGCCAACACCTTCGCCGCGAGCGGTACTTCATAGGCGCCGGGAACTCGAACTATGCGCATCGAGGCGCGATCAACACCGTGGCGTACCAGTGTGTCTACAGCAGCTTCCAATAATCTCTCGCTGATAAAACTATTGAAACGACCCACGATGAGGGCAAAACGGGCGCCGTGCGCGATTAGCTCACCTTGCGTCTGTTCGATTTCTTTCATTTTCAAACCAAATCAATCAGTGACGTATTCGACAATTTCCAGATCAAAGCCGGACAAACCGTGGACTTTTTTAGGCGTGCCCAGCACCCGCATCTTCCCGACACCAAGATCGGCCAGGATCTGACCACCTACGCCCAGCATTCTAAGATCGTTTCCCGCCTCGTGCCACGGAAATTCTACGTCTTTTCCGTCCGCACGGGAATGTTGCAGGCGTTTGACGATTTCCACGCCTGGTTCGTTATACCTCAACAGCACCAACACTCCCCGCCCTTCCTCGCGAATACGACGAATTGCCGATGCGATCGGCCACTTGATCGCGTTTCGTATTTCGCGAAACGCGTCGAATATACCGGACTCCACGTGGACGCGCACAAGTGTGGGCAACTGGTGCTCGATATCACCCTTCACTAAAGCGATATGTATTTCATTTTCTACCAGGTCTTGATACGCGATGATTCGAAAATCGCCCTCATCGGTCGATATCTTACTTTCGGCGACACGCCTTACCGTCGGTTCGTGCTGCATTCGGTACCGAATCAACGCCGCAACCGAACTGATCTTTAAGTCGTGTTCGCGACCGAACTGGACCAGATCGGGTAATCGCGCCATGGTTCCATCTTGCTTGAGAATTTCGCAGATTACGCTCGCCGGCTCTAAACCCGCTAATCGCGCAAGATCGACTCCGGCCTCGGTATGCCCAGCCCGCGTAAGTACGCCACCGGGCTGCGCCATGAGCGGAAAAACGTGTCCGGGGCTGATAATGTCGTTGGGTGTCGCATCAGGTTTC
>JBFGKR010000404.1:0-2187 GCA_041576575.1 Arenicellales bacterium
CCCCATGTCGTGCTCGATCAACGCGATTGTGGTGCCAAACTGCTCGTTCACGTCGAGCACAAATCGGCACATATCCTCCTTCTCTTCGAGATTCATACCCGCCATCGGCTCGTCGAGCAGCAATAAATCCGGTTCCGCGGCGAGGGCTCGGCCCAGCTCCACACGTTTTTGCATTCCGTAGGGCAAACGTCCTACGGGGACTTTGCGTATGGCCTGAATCTCGAGGAAATCGATGATGTGCTCGACAGATTCGCGATGCCGCCGCTCTTCATTACGCGCCGGACCCAGATACAACGCCTGCCAAAACAGATTCTTCCTCATCATCGTATGGCGACCGGTCATGATGTTGTCGAGTGTCGACATACCTTTGAACAGCGCAATATTTTGAAACGTACGCGCGATGCCGTGCGAAGCCGCGTGGTGCGGTTTCATCTGGGCACGGGTTTCTCCCTTGTAGGTGATACGGCCCTGTTGTGGATGATAAAAACCGTTGATGACATTCAGCATCGAACTCTTGCCGGCACCGTTGGGCCCGATAATCGCGCGGATTTCGCCTTCCCGGATGTCGAAACTCACATCTTCGATGGCCCTCACGCCGCCGAACGACAAACTGATGTTTTCCACCGCCAGCAAGATGTCCTTGTCCGACATCAGCTCGCCCTGCGCATCTGTGCGGTGGCAAGATCCCGTATTTCCAGATCCCCGCAGATGGTTCCGGTCCGCCCATCTTCAAACGTCACCTGGGTTTCGACATAGCAGGAACGCTCGTCGCCATATAAGGCGTCAACGAGGACTTGATATTTTTCGGCGATGTGCCGGCGCCGCACCTTGCGGGTGCGCGTCAACTCGCCATCATCTGGGTCCAGTTCCTTGTGCAGGATCAGGAAACGGCGGATCTGGGAATCGGCAAGTTCCGGATCCAGCACCAGATCACGGTTGACCTGTTCGACGCTTTCTTGAACCAGTTCGTAGACTTCCGGACGCGCCGCGAGCTCCTGATAACTCGCATAGGGCACGTTGTTGCGCTCCGCCCAACTCCCAACCGCTTCCAGGTCGATGTTCACCATTGCGGTGCAGTATTCGCGACCGTCGCCGAACGCCACCGCTTCCTTGATGTGCGGAAAGAACTTCAGTTTGTTCTCGACATACTTGGGCGCGAACATGCCTCCCGTTTTCAGCCGTCCGACGTCCTTGGCGCGATCGATGATTTTCAGATGTCCACGGTCATCAAAGAACCCCGCATCACCGGTGTGAACCCAACCATCCGGCGTCTTGGTTCGGTGCGTCTCCTCCTCGTTCTTGTGGTATTCTTTGAACACACCCGGGCCTCGGTACATTACCTCGCCGTTGTCCGCAATGTTGATCTCGACTTCAGGAGCCGGCTTGCCGACGGTATCCGGGAACACCTCTCCGTCGGGCTGAATGGTCACGAATACCGCCGCCTCGGTCTGCCCGTACAGCTGTTTGATGTTGATCCCAAGAGAACGATAAAAGCCGAAGATGTCAGGACCAATCGCTTCGCCAGCGGTGTAGGCCAAGCGGATCCGGCTCATTCCCATGTTGTTCCTGAGCGGGGCGTACACCAGCAGGTTGCCCAGCGCGTAGAGAAGCCGTTTGCCCGTCGATACCGGCCTACCGTCGAGGATTTCAGCTCCGACTTCCCGTGCCACCCGCATGAAGTACTGAAACAGCTTGCGTTTGGGTTTCGCCGCATCTTCCATGCGGATGGAAACCGAGGTCAACAGGTTCTCAAAAATGCGCGGCGGCGCGAAGAAGTAGGTTGGCCCGATTTCGCGCAGGTCGTGCATGACCGTAGCGCCGCTCTCGGGGCAACTCACGCAGAACCCAATCGCGTAGGACTGGGCGTAGGAAAACAAATGGTCGCCGACCCAGGCCATAGGCAGATACGCAAGCACCTCTTCGTCGACGGTCAAATGCTCGGCCCGCGCCGCATTGCGCGCCGTTTCGAGGACGTTGTCGTGAGTCAGCACCACACCCTTGGGGAGACCGGTGGTGCCCGACGTGTACAGGATTATGGCGGTGTCATGTCCGCGGCCGCTGGCGATCGCCTCGGCATAGAAGTTCGGATGAGTGCGCGCATAACTGCGCCCGCGTTCCTGGATGCTCTCGAAATCGTGCAGAAGCGTGCGATCGTAGTGGCGTAAGCCCCGCGGATCATCGAACACG
>JBFGKR010000405.1:0-2174 GCA_041576575.1 Arenicellales bacterium
CCGTCTTCTCGTACCGTCACGTACCCAACGATGGATCCGGCGTGGGCCGTCGTTTCCGCGGTAAGCCACGCCGCGGCGATGAGTAACGAGATCGGGATCGTTTTATAAAAAATTGACATGGCGAAGCGACGGCATAGACCGACTGTGAGTGTGCACAAATTTCTTGCGAATTTACAGTAAGCTCGTACCACCGAGTCGCCGCCGCGGCGAGGGCGGGTTCGAAGCAAACCCGTCAGCACCGCTTGGTCCTGCTCGTGAGGCAGGACCAACGCTACCCAGCTCAAGTATGCGATGGACGCGCACGCCGACGGAAGAAATCCTCGAACGAAGGATTGAAACGCCGCGTCGAAGATCAACGATGAGCACGCAGAAGTGTGCCGTACGGACGCTGGATGGAGATCTCGGTTGTCGTGCTTACCTGCCCCTTCAGCGTAATGATGGAGGCTACAGCACCCGCCGTGAGCTATTCTGTGCTATTCGCAATCTACCGTTGATTCAAGTATTACGGCGCAACCGGCTCGAAGCCGTCTGAATCGATTTTCGGCACCAAATATGTCACGCTGGTGCTTATTTGATGCGGTGAATACACAGTGGTTCTTATCAACCAGCCGCCCCAGGGAGTCTGCGCTTGTTCCGTCATCGTTCGAAGTTTAGTCGTGTCGTCAAAAGAATCTTCAATCAGGTCGTATTCCAGTTTCACTCGCCTTTCTCCACGGTATGTTTGCCAGCAAGGCAAAATATTATCTACAACGCTTCATCGAACCGCTTGATTCAAGTCAAACGTAAACAAATCGTGCCGCTGTTCACGGGTCGTCAATTCTCACTTCAACACGGAAACAGCAGACCCGGGTACATCTCCTTTGTCCTCGGCTATACTTTGATGGCGGCGCCTGCGCAGATCTTCGCGTCCACCTACGGGCGCACCGACGCCCAGGGTCTCCGGCGCGTTGTATCGCAGGTTGAATCGGGCACGCATACTTAACAGCGACTTTCACTTCAGTCCCGCCTTGTGAAGTCCTTCTGCGAGTCTGCCACGATCCTCCGCATTCCGGAACGCGGTGCCGAACGAGTCGACCTCGAAAAAGGGATCAAGCTTACGCACCATGTCAGCGGCGCGCTGTGCCTCAACCATGTTCCCCGCTTGCGCGTGTGCGGCGGCGAGTAACACTTGGTGTGCCGAGAGGTGGGGTGTGCGGGCGCGGCTTAGTTCTATTGTAGACACAGCGTCGTCGTAGCGACCCATAAGGTAGTACGCAAGCCCCAGGTGTATAAATACGCTGGGGCGCGCATTGGGATTGAAGCGAAGCGCGGTCGTCAGCGCTTGCATCGCAGATTTCGCGTCGCCGGTGTAGAGTCTTGCCGCCCCCACCGCGTCGTGGCTCTCGGCATCGTTGGGATTCAGTTCGAGCGCCCGCTCCAATTCATTGATCGCGAGATCGTATTGCATCCATTTGATATAGATTAAGCCGAGTAAACGGTGGGCCGCGTAGTTGGACTTGTCCAGAGTCAAAGCCGTTTGCGCAAGCTCATGAGCTCGTTCCAGCGCTTCGCTGGGAGAAGAGGTCCACCCGTGCGGAACGGTGTCGAAGTAGGTCACACCGAGATCGACATAGGCTGCACTGTAGCGGGGATCGATTTCAATTGCCTTTCGGAACATCTTCTGCGCCTCGGCGTTTGCGGCACGCGTGACGCGCGAACGATACTCCCGCCCACGCAGCACGTAGTCGTAGGCCTCCAGGTTTTGCGGGGACTTACGCATGACGCGCGCGCGTTCCACGGCATCGACCTCGATCGCAAGGCGCGCCACGATCGTTGTAACGATCTCGTCCTGCAGCGCAAACAGATCGTCGGTGCTCCGCACCAGACGCTCGGCCCAAAGGTGGTGCCCGGTTGAGCCGTCGATGAGCTGTACGTTCACGCGCACTTTGTCCCCGCCCTTCTGCACGCTGCCTTCCAACACGTAGCGCACGCCCAACTGCCTGCTCACATCTTTTATGTTTACCGATTTGTCCTTGTAGCTAAATGCCGTATTGCTCGCGATGATAAAAAGATCGGGAAACTTCGATATATCGGTGATGATGTCCTCGGTTATTCCATCGGCGAAGTAGTCCTCGCCCGATTCACCTCCCAGATTCTTGAACGGCAAAACGACAATGGAGGGCCTGGACGGCAGG
>JBFGKR010000406.1:0-2170 GCA_041576575.1 Arenicellales bacterium
ACCGCCATGCGCCTGCTTGCCGGCCTGCTGTCGGGCCAGAATATTGCCGCCACGCTCACCGGCGACGAATCTCTGCTGAAACGTCCGATGCGTCGCATCGCCGCGCCTCTTGAACTCATGGGCGCGCGCATCGAAACCGCGGCCGAGGGGCGCCCTCCACTTCGCATTCATCCCGGGGAGCGGCTGAAGGGGATAAACTACCGCTTGCCGCAAGCCAGCGCGCAGGTCAAATCGGCGCTGCTGCTCGCCGGCATGTACGCGTCCGGAGAAACGTGCGTCGAGGAGCCGGCGGTGACCCGGGATCACACGGAGCGCATGATGGAAGCTTTCGGTTGCCGCTGTCGGTATGACCGAAATGTGGTTTGCGTAGTCGGGGGAAGCACGCTCAGAGGAGTCGATCTGGAGATCCCCGGCGACCTGTCCTCCGCAGCGTTTTTCATTGTCGGTGCGGCAATTGCTCCGAACTCCAATCTGACGCTACGCGGCGTGGGCATCAACCCGACGCGTAGCGGTATTCTGCATATCGCGGAACGCATGGGCGCCGACGTGCGCATTGAAAATCGGAGCATCGCCGGTAAAGAACCGGTGGCAGACCTGCGCGTACGCCCGAGGCCCTTGGTCGGGATAGAAATACCTCCCGATCACGTATCCCTGGCCATCGACGAGTTTCCAGCGATCGCCGTTCTCGCGGCGTGCGCCGAGGGGCGAACGGTTGTTCGTGGCGCCGAAGAACTGCGCCACAAAGAAAGCGATCGAATTAGGGCCATCGTAACCGGATTGCGCGCGCTGGGGATTGAAGCCGAGGAACGAGACGATGGAATGCAAATCACAGGCGGTGCACCGTTCAATGGGGGGACGGTGGACAGCTTCGGAGATCACCGCATAGCGATGGCGTTTTCTATGGCGGCGCTGCGCGCAAACCGACCCATTGTGGTGCGAAATTGCAAAAATGTTGCGACGTCGTTTCCAGATTTCCTGGCGACCGCTGTCAGAGCGGGTATGAACATAGCGATGCGCTGATGACGTCGTCCAAAGTGCCGGTGTTGTGCCTCGACGGTCCCAGCGGATCGGGAAAAGGTGCGGTGGGTCAACGATGCGCACTGCGGCTGGGTTGGCGCTACCTCGACAGCGGTGCTATTTACCGTGCACTGGCGTATCGGCTCAGCGAGACGCGCGTCGATGTCGAAGATGTTCGCGCGGTGCTGGAAATAGCGCGTACGTTGCAGGTGGAATGCTTGCCGAAGACCGACGAGAGCGCGTCTATCTTGGTGCAAGGAATCGACGTCGGCGACGCTTTACGTACGGAAGAAATGGGTGATCTTGCCTCTCGGCTGGCTGCGGTAGCCGAGGTCCGGGATGCAATTCTGGCTGTGCAGCGACGCGCTCGGCTTCCTCCCGGCCTGGTCGCAGACGGGCGCGATATGGGGACGACCGTATTTCCGGATGCGACGTTGAAAATCTTTCTCACCGCATCCCTCCAAGTTCGCGTACAGAGGCGTTATAAGCAGTTGAAGTTAAAGGGCTTCGGTGTTAATCTTCCGGACCTTTTTCAGACTATTCAGGAACGTGATGCCCGCGACTCACGCCGAAGGGCGTCACCACTTGTCCCCGCACAAGATGCGGTTACATTGGATACATCCGATCTCGATATTGACGAGGTCGCATCGCGCATCCTGGATTTATTGAAACCTAGACTCGTCTGCGCGCGCGGGCCGACTAGACGAGCATGACAACTGCGAGTGGTATTAGGGGCTCGCGAGATCCAAAAAAATTATGACTGAA
Source organism: Arenicellales bacterium (assembly GCA_041576575.1). Taxonomy (GTDB): domain Bacteria; phylum Pseudomonadota; class Gammaproteobacteria; order Arenicellales; family JAANXG01; genus CALZGZ01. The sequence continues at coordinate 1,783 of JBFGKR010000406.1, forward strand.
AGTTTTGCTGAGCTGTTCGAGACAAGCGTATCCAATAAAGTGATGACGCCCGGAGACGTCATCACAGGTGAAGTTGTGGATGTCGACGGTGAATTCGTGATCGTGAATGCCGGGCTCAAGTCGGAGGCGGAAATTCCGGCATCGCAATTCAAAGACGATAGTGGACAATTGACGGTCAATATCGGTGACACTGTCGAAGTTGCGATTGAAAGCCTCGAAGACGGCTTCGGGCATACGCGATTGTCTCGCGAGAAGGCCTGCCGCGCTCGCGCCTGGGACCAACTGGAAAAAGCCTTGGAAGAGCAGGCGGTCATTGAAGGCGTAATCAGTGGACGCGTGAAGGGCGGCTTCACGGTCACCATTCAGGGCATTCGCGCATTTCTGCCGG
>JBFGKR010000407.1:0-2153 GCA_041576575.1 Arenicellales bacterium
CCCTCGATGTCGACGATGGTCATGTGCGACACGTCGAACACACCGGCGTGCTTGCGCACCGCGTGATGCTCCTCTTTCTGGGATCCGTAATGCAGCGGCATGTCCCAGCCAACAAAGGGGACGATTTTGGCGTGGGCTTTTTGATGTGACTCAAAGAGCGGTGTTCTTTGGTTCATTTATAATTTTTGCTATCGACGCTAGAACTCAAACAAAAACAATGCATGCATTATCTTCGTTCTCCGACGTGGATGCCACGGCTCCGAACCCGTGCGACGCCCGGCGGCTTCCCGAAACGGGATGTTTGCACGCCCAGAGCCAGACCGAGTGCCCGGCTATAAACATTGACGATGTATCTCTACTGAAGCGGACGCTACGTGAAAGCACGTTTTGCGCGGCTGGACTCGGTGGCGCGACACACACCTTCGGCCGCAAATGCGGGCATTCCCGCTCAGACGCCGCCGCCGACGGGGGCACTATACTGAGCCCCGCGGCGCAAGCCAAGAAAGAATAATTGTAAATGCGAGTGATTCTTGTTATTATTCGTATTTGCATAAAAGGCGTTTGCCTGTAACGATCGACAGGAGTTAAACCTATGACAAATAAGATACTTTTTTTCTCCGGCCTGATGTCCTTGCTGCTTGCGGTGGGGCAGTCGCATGCCGACGAAGTCAATGTTTACTCCGCTCGCAAAGAAGCGTTGATCAAGCCTCTGTTGGACGCATTCACCAAACAGACGCAGATCGAAGTCAACTTGGTCACCGGCAAGGCGGATGCCCTGCTCAAAAGGCTGGAGAGCGAGGCGGCCAACACCCCGGCGGATGTTTTGGTCACGGTTGACGCCGGACGATTGCACCGCGCAAAGACCGCGGATCTGCTGCAACCCGTCGCCTCCGCGGTCCTCGAGCGATCGATCCCCGCGAACTACCGCGACCCGGACGGCCAGTGGTACGGGTTGTCGCTCCGGGCGCGCCCCATCATGTACGCCATTGGACGCGTTGATCCGGAATCAATCACGCGCTACGAGGATTTGGCGGAGCCGAAGTGGAAGGGAAGGATTTGTGTCCGCTCTTCGAACAACATCTACAATCAGTCGCTCGTCGCATCCATGATCGTCGCCCACGGCGAGGCGCAGACAGAGACCTGGGTTCGCGGTCTGGTCGCCAACCTTGCGCGCCCGCCAAAAGGTGGAGATCGTGACCAGATCCGAGCCGCCGCCGCCGGCCAGTGCGACGTCGCTATTGTAAACACCTATTACTTGGCCCAGATGCTGCACACGGAGAACGGAGCCGCGGATCGGGATGCCGCCTCCAAAATCGGGATCGTTTGGCCCAACCAGAACGGGCGCGGAACGCACGTCAATATAAGCGGCGCGGGAGTCCTGAAGTTCGCAAAACATAAAGACAATGCCGTCAAGTTACTGGAATTCATGGTGAGCGGCGAAGCACAGCGGTTTTACGCCGACAGCAACTACGAATACCCGATAAGAACGGACATGGAGCCCAACGACACCCTGCGACAATGGGGTCGCTTCAAGGAAGATTCCGTCAACCTGTCTTTGTTGGGCGTACACAACGGCGCCGCCGTGAAGTTAATGGACCGAGCCGGCTGGAGATAGTAAATCCGGTGGCGTTGTCGGCACAGGCCAAAGACAACTCTATACCGAGGTTCTCAGCGATTCCTCGGTGGCCCGGCCACGGTTGGGGCATCGGCGTGGTATCCGTATCCCTGTTCCTCGCGCTACCCATTTTGGTCGTATTGAGCTTCGTTTTTCAACCCGCTGGAGAAATATGGCGGCATCTGTCTGAGACCGTACTGACCGACTACATCTTGAATTCACTGCTGCTCATGGTGGGGGTGGGCGTGGGAACGCTGTTGTTGGGCGTGGGTTCCGCGTGGTTGACCACGCAATATCAGTTTCCAGGCAGGGAAACTCTCGTGTGGGCGCTGCTTCTACCTCTGTCGATGCCGGCGTACATCACAGCGTATACCTATACCGGCATGCTCGATTATGCGGGCCCATTACAGTATCAACTACGCGAGTGGTTCAATTGGTCGCACGGCGACTACTGGTTTCCGGAGATACGCTCTTTGCCCGGCGCCATGGCCGTCCTATCTTTTGTCTTGTACCCCTACGTCTACCTGCTGTCACGCGC
>JBFGKR010000408.1:0-2135 GCA_041576575.1 Arenicellales bacterium
CGAGTCGGTGCGATCCAAACAACGAGTTACCGTTTGAACCATCCGGAAACATACAGATCGCAGCACGGAAAAAACTGGTATTTGGTGTATTCCAAGCCGCGCCAGGAAACGGTTGCACGCACGCAGCTCGAAAGGCAGGGATACACGACATACTTGCCGATGATTCGCACGCCCCGACGGCGATTGGGAAAGCGCATTATACAGGTAGAACCGATGTTTCCCCGCTATCTGTTCATTCTTCTAGACACGGTCACCGATAACTGGTCGCCGATTCGATCCACGATCGGCGTATCGAACATCGTGCGATTCGGCATTGACCCGGCGCGAGTTCCCGACGAATTGGTTCACACCATCCAGCAACGGGACGACCCCACAGGGGTGCAAGACGTGCCGTTGCACGAGTTTCGACCCGGCCAGCCGGTCCGCATCGAAGAGGGGCCACTGACCGGCTACGAAGGTATCTTTCTCGCCGCCAGCGGCCGTGAGCGGGTGTTGGTCCTGCTGGACATCGTCGGGAAAGCCACCCGCACTCAAATCGATGCGTCTCATCTCGGACCCGCGGACGGCTGAGGCGGCTTAAGTCACTGTCAAACCAGGAAAATTTTGACTGCTTATGACGATGCCTGTATAGTGTTCATCCGGTGAACGATCCGGGGACAAAAGAAGAACGATTAACGCTGGAGCTGCTGGACGCCATCGAGCGCCGCAGTGACGTAAGTCAGCGCCATTTGGCGCGGCAGATGGGTGTCGCCCTGGGACTCGCGAATTCCTACCTAAAACGTTGCGCGAAAAAAGGGCTGGTCAAGATACTGGAGGCCCCCGCAAACCGCTATTTGTACTATCTGACACCCAAGGGCTTTGCGGAAAAGGCACGCCTGACGGCGAGATTCCTCTCGACTTCATTGACCTTTTACAGGCAAGCAGGCGAATCCTGCAATCAACTCTATTCGTTGTGCGCCGCAAACGGCTGGCGGCGACTAATACTGTGCGGTTTGTCCGATCTTGCCGAGATCGCGTTCGTTCGTGCGCTGGAGTCGTCCGTAGATATCGTAGCGGTATTTGCTCCCCAAAGCAGAAAAAAACAGTTTTTTTCCATATCCGTCATCGATTTGTGGGGAAATCTCCCCGCCTGCGACGCCTACTTGGTTACGGACCTCGATAATCCCCTTTACCGTTACCGCTGGCTTTTGGATCGCGCAAGCGAGGATCGCATTCTGGTCCCGAGCGTGCTCGGAATGGAGGGGATGGTCATAGACGAAGATTACGGCGAGCTGAGCGACCTCAGCTCTTGAGTCGTAAACAAGGGAATGCTGTTGTCCTGCCGTGCCCGGGAGCACGGCATGGCGGTAGCGTGGTTGTTTGCTCGTTGCAGTAACTAGAATCATTAATATGTAAGGGTCGTGATGAACAAAAAAGCACTCATTACCGGCATCACTGGACAAGACGGCGCCTATTTGGCGGAATTTCTCTTGCGCAAAGATTATCAGGTACACGGCATCAAGCGACGCACCTCCCTGTTCAACACAGCGCGTATCGATCATCTTTACCAGGACCCCCACGAAGCCGAAGTCGATTTTTTTCTGCATCACGGCGACATGACGGACTCAAGTAGTCTGGTTCGCGTAATTCAACAGGTGCAACCCGACGAAATCTACAATCTGGCGGCGCAGAGTCACGTAGCCGTGTCCTTCGAAGAGCCCGAATACACGGCTAACGCCGATGCCGTCGGTGCGTTGAGAATTCTGGAGGCTATACGAATTTTGGGATTGTCGGCCCAGACGCGTTTCTATCAGGCATCTACATCGGAGTTGTTCGGACGCGTCAAAGAAATACCCCAATCGGAAACCACACCGTTTTACCCGCGATCTCCATACGGCGTTGCTAAGCTCTACGCTTACTGGATTACGGTTAATTACCGCGAGGCGTACGGCTTGTATGCGTGCAACGGAATCTTATTCAACCACGAGTCACCGCTAAGAGGAGAAACCTTTGTAACCCGCAAGATCACGCGGGCGTTGACCAGAATTGTAATTGGTCTGCAACAGCGTCTGTATGTGGGAAATTTGAACGCGCGGCGGGATTGGGGCCACGCGCGTGACTACGTTGAGATGCAATGGCTGATGCTGCAACAGGAG
>JBFGKR010000409.1:0-2122 GCA_041576575.1 Arenicellales bacterium
CCAGATAGTCGTCGGCGCCGACGTCCAGGCCCGCGACTTTGTCCTCCAGGGTGTCGCGTGCGGTCAGCATCAGCAGCGGCGTTGCGCGTCGGCCTTCCTTGCGGAGCTTTTCACACAGTTCCAAACCGTCCATACCGGGCAGCATCAGATCGAGAATAATGACATCGTACTCGTTGGTGACCGCGAGATGCAGCCCGGTAATGCCGTCTGCCGCGTAGTCCATGACGTAGCCGCGCCGCTCGAAATAGGCGTACACCATTTCCGCGATGTCCTGATGGTCTTCGATCAGCAGCAGGGATCCGGCTTGGTCTGATTTCATACGATTGCTCTTCCGACGGACGTCCGGCGAGAATAACCCCTCAAATGTGATGGCGACGTGAATACGCCCAGAGCCCCTGGTCCGTCGGGCGCTTCAGTTCGCAGACAAGACATCGCGTCACGCCGCAGCATAACCCAGCGGTCGCTCGAGTCCGGTGCGGGCATCCGTGTTCGTCGACGACCCGTCGTCCAATGTCCCCATCCTCGTGTCGTGCGGTTTCGGTTGAGTATCGGCGCCCACAAAAATGCGCTTTTCCGAATTATACAAAGCGGCGCTCCGGCAGCGAATATCCGCGTCGGGCGCGGCTGCGCGAAAAGCCGACAGAATGGGATCGCGGCGCCGGGGTAATGCACCTGAAAAATTCCATGGTCGCTATGTTCGCTCGCTCGGCTCGGTCGGTTTCGAAATCGTGAAGCACGCCTTGTTCGCGTGCGTCACCGCGACGAACAGCAACCGGATATGCTGTAAGCACGCATTTGCCGATGCCGTATTGCGCGCTGTCGTCGCGATATTCCGATCACGGATGCTTTCCGGTGCTGCCCTCATTCGCTGCGCCGTCCACGATGTCGTAAAGCGCGCGAGGTTCCGGAATGAAGACGTCTCGACCATGAAATTCCGCCAAGCCCCCCCGCTCGAGTTCGGCGATGGCGCGCGCAACGGATTCTGGTCTCGCCGACAACACCGACGCAATCTGCCGGCGCATGATCGGCAGGTGCACACATATGCCCCCTCTTGCATCGTCGATGCCGTATCGCTGTTGCATCACGCGGAGAAAGTGAATAAAGCGCAGCCTGACAGGAAGGTGGTGTTCTCTTATGAACGCCCCCGTTTGTGTCCCCATTTCACGCGCCAGTTTCCGAAACAACAAACGGGAAAATAGTGGATATGCATCGGCGAGGCGCACGATTATCGCCTTGGGAAAGAAGCAGACATGACAGGGGGTCAAGGCCTCGGCGGAGGTGCCGTGCGGTTCTTCCGCAAACAAGCTTCTGTAACCAATGATATCTCCGGACCCCACCAGCCGCACGGCCTTATCGGCGCGAAACGCGTCTTTGTAGGTTAGCAGTGCCACACCGCTGCGCACGCAGTAAAGTCCCGCAGGCGCATCGCCCTCGACGAAGATCTGTTGACCGCGTTCAAAATGGCGCACCTGGGTGGAGCGGTCCAGCAGGAGCGCATCGGCGGTTCGCAGCGGCACATCGACGATGCAGGACTGCAAGCCGCAGTTGATATGGGCGCATTTCACCGTCGATTTCGTCCGCCACCGCCGTCGTGTTTCATCGACGTCGGCAGACGTGTGGCGATCAAAAAGCTTTCGAGTCATCGTTAATCGCGCATAAACAGAGGTCTTCCAGAAGCGACGAGGATACGCAGGCGATGTGAGAATAGAGTGAAAGTTGCGGCAATCTGAGGTGAAACAGATATGTCGGCGGCGTCCCGCGGCCCAGGACGCCCGATACCACCACCCGACCCGGCGACCGCTACAACGGGAGCGGCACACGCATACGCGCTGACTACGACACGAAATTGTCCTGTGTCGGGCTCGTCATCGTCAGCGCGGGACCAACTCCCGGCCTTCCGTCCAACCTATGCAGTGCGCCACGGAGAGGAGTGGCCTGGGTGCGACGGGGCGGTCGTTTGACACCTGAAGCTGAGATCCGCCGTCGATATCAAAAAACCGTGAACGTTTCGGTGGACTCGTTGTATCGCACCAACAAATACCACAGCAACAACATTCCGAAACTCAACAAATATACCAGGCCCCAGCCGTCCAACCACTGCGGTAGAAATACCTGCTCGCCC
>JBFGKR010000410.1:0-2117 GCA_041576575.1 Arenicellales bacterium
CCCCTTGATGACGACATACATGGAGTCACTTTCGTCCCCGGTGGTCAATACAATCGCGTTTTTCTTGTAGTGGCGGGCTGCCGCGTGCTCGGCCAAGACTTGCATGTGGTCGTCCGAAAGATCGGCGAACAGATCGACCTCTTTGAATACGCTCAATTGCATATTTTTCTCTTGGATTCGTGTATCACGGCTACGGCGAACCCCGCTATTGTTTCTCGCGAACTCGAATGTGGCAAGCGCAAACCGCAACGGTCACCCCATATTCATCCAAGCTGGGGGGCGACCTCCATGTCTAGCGCGCCGCCGTGGACACCTGAACGCCACGCGTGGCGCGAGCCTCCGTTTCCCCAGATACGCATGTTCCGGCCACATTTCAACAAGTTATGAGCGGAAGCGGATGAAATTACGAAACTGTCGATAAAAATCGCGGCCGGTATGCCCGTGGTCAAGAATCCGCATCCGTGATCGTCGTACCCTGGTTCGCCATGTTCGCACGCGTGTGCAGAAGACCCATCGATGAACCGCTGTATGTTGGCCGCCGCCTCCCTGGGCCGTTTGTCGCCGCTTCGTTCGGGCAATGCCGTCCTTCGTGGTCACGTCCATCAAGAAAACGTTGCATCGATTGCCGTAACCACAGCACCGGATCCCAACCCACCCTGAGCTCCCGAGTTGAGATCCCTCAAACCGGTTGCGATCTTTCTCGTTTGTCAAAAACGACCGGATGAGCTGTAATATCCGCGCACAAGAAACCATCCGGTTGCGAGCCAAACAAAGCAAGACTCTGGAGGAGATCATGAAACGAATCCTGGCCTGTGCGTTCATTCTGACAAGTTTGGGCGTCGCTTCGAGTCCAGTCCAAGCCGCCGAGACCACTCTGCGCATATCCCTGCAACTGCCGCTAAAAAGTCACCTCGGGCAAAATCTGTTGTTGTTCAAAGAAGAGGTCGAAAAGAATTCAAACGGTGAAATAGAAGTGCAGATCTTCGATTCGGCCCAGCTCTACAAGGACAAGGAAGTACCGCAAGCCGTTGGGTCGGGCGCGATCGAGATGGGCGTGGCATCGCTGACGCGTTTCGTCGGAGACATTCCTGCCGTGGATATCTTCTATCTGCCGTTCATGTTCAATTCCGAGGAGCTCGTGCGTAAAGCGACGTCGAAGGGTAGCCCTATTCGGGGTCCCATCGACGACGCAATCCTGGATACGGGCTCCCGCGTGTTGTGGTGGCAGGCCTATGGCGGTGCAATTATGTTATCGAAGGGCGGCCCTGTTAAGACGCCCGCCGACATTAACGACAAGAAAGTCCGGGTGTTCGGTAAGACCCTGGGTGAATTCATTAAGGCGGTGGGCGGCGCGCCGACGTTGATATCGGGTTCGGAACAATACCTGGCGTACCAGCGCGGCACCGTAGACGTCGGCATGACCGGTGTCTCGGGAGTGAAGAGTCGATCTCTTTGGGACGTCATGGATACCATCACCGTAACCAATCACGCCGATATCGAATTCGTCGTGCTCATCAATGAAAAGTTCTGGCGGGAATTGCCAGCCAAACACAAGGACATCATCACCGCGGCCGCGGAAAAGGCGGACGCCGCGGTACGAAATGCAATGTCCGAAATCGAGGCCAATGCCTACGCCGCGGCCAAAGAAAACGGCATGACGGTATACACACCGAGCGACGCGGAGATCGAGGCATGGCGGACCGGCGCGCAACCGGTGGTAGACAATTACCGGGCCACGTCCGGCGAGCTTGGCGCACAACTCCTCCAGGCTGCGGAAAGACTTCGTCAGTAGCACGCGGCAGAACCTCGTTTCCAAGATGACACGGCCGGTATTCCGGGCCGTGTTCGTTCCCGTCAGGGGGTATCGACGATGATCGACCGCATCAGCGATTGGCTCGGTCATGCCGCAGCGTGGCTGTATTTCGCGACCGGCGTCATGATCGGTTATGAAGTCACCGCGCGCTACTTCTTCAACGCCCCCACCATCTGGGCGGCGGAAATCTCGCAACTGCTGCTCATCTGGGGCACGTTTATCGCCATCGCCCACGCCCTGCGGCACAAGCGGCATATCCGCATTGAAATCCTAATCTCGCAGCTCGGCCGCCGCGCGCAGATCG
>JBFGKR010000411.1:0-2105 GCA_041576575.1 Arenicellales bacterium
ATGTGCCAGAGCTGGCCGTCTTGCTCCTCTGCCACTACTTCCAGGTCGGAAATCGCCGTATGCAGCACTGGATCCCAATTTACCAGCCGCGTGCCCCGGTAGATCAGCCCTTCCTCATACAGCCGCACGAACACCTCTATTACCGCCGCAGACAATCCAGGGTCCATGGTGAAGCGTTCCCGATCCCAGTCCAACGACGCCCCCATACGGCGCAGTTGCTGCGATATATTGCCGCCAGAATGTGTCTTCCATTCCCAAACGCGATCGACGAAGGCTTCGCGGCCCAGCTCCGACCGTGAGAGGCCCTCCGCCTCCAACTGGCGTTCGACCACCATTTGCGTCGCGATACCGGCGTGGTCCGTGCCGGGTTGCCACAACGTGCGGTACCCGCTCATGCGATGATAACGAATCAGTGCGTCCATGATAGTAATTTGAAACGCGTGCCCCATATGGAGGCTGCCGGTGACGTTAGGCGGCGGTATCATGATGCAGTAAGGGGGGCCGTCGCCCGACGGCGCGAACTGCCGGCCTTGTACCCAGCGCTTGTAAATCCGGTCTTCTATGGCGCCCGGTTCGAACGTTGTTTGTAGTTGCGATGTCATAGGGGCGGTGATAGACCGACGCGTACTTCGAGGTGTTCCGGACCGGAGCGGAGCGGCGATGCACGCTCAGCCCCAAGCAAACTGATACACCTGAAATTCATAGAAATCGTTACCTCAAACAACGTGTCAGCTCGTCCGCCAGTCGCCCTGGCGCAACGTGCGGGTGAGAGTCTCTCTGGATCACAGAGAACCCGGAAATTCAAATCGAGGTGGAGCGAGATTATACGCGAGGCGCAAGGAATACGGCTCAATTCTCTAGTTTTCGTCTCCCGATGTATTCTCGTGTCCGCCTTTGTTCGGAGACAACTTGGAAAGTATCATCTCTTGAGTGCGCAGCGACCAGTCTTCCAACGACGCGGCCACGGCGTTACGCAGCTCTTCGACCAGTCTCGGATCGATTGAATCTCCCTGCTTATTCAGACTTTCTTCTACAGCCGCTACTAATTCTCTGGCAACGGTATCATGCGCCGAGTTCTGCTCGTCCGGGGAGGGCGTTATCGTACTGTTCATCACCGGAGAGCGTGGAATCGGCATGTAGACCACGTTGTTCAGTACCGGCACGACGTCCTCATTTTCCGGTGCGAACGCCGATTGGGCGGGTTCCGGCTGCGTCGCCGCGGAGGCGGTGGGGGAGACCGGAATACCGTGAGTGTCTGTGTGCAAACTGCGCGGAGAGGCGGGTGAAGCAGCGGTTGCCTCGGTTCCCGCGTTCGGTGCCGATGTTTCAGGGTGTTGCGCTTGGCTCGTGGCCTGGGGATCTTCGATAAGGTCCTGAAGCGAGCGCAGTGTCTCGGTCAACACACTCTCGTCTGTGCCGGGCTTTTTCGTGCGTCTGAAAAACATGGCGCTATACGGAAACTTCATGGGTCTCAATATCAAATCCCATATCCCTATAATAGCGAAATCGCTCGCGAGCGCTCCGCTTATCGGCGGGTTCATTATCCACTAATTCCGCCACTCGTTTGAAGCCAGCCGCGCAGTCCGGGACGTGTCGCAGGAGCGACACCAAGACATCGGCCTGTTCGAGATCGCCAGGGGGTGCGTGACCGACGGTTATGGGCGCCGTGTCAACGATAGCGCCCTCACGACGCTGTCGCACATGGGGTAGAAAACTGCTTTGGTCGAAGGTCCACAGCAGGTCGTCCAATCTTTGAGCCGCCTCCTCGCTTTCCACAAGTATAAAGACCGGCTTTCCCAAGGTATAGATCTTTTGGACCAAGCGGCAAGTAAACTTCAACTTTCCTTCCGGCACGTGGTTGCCGAGCAGATAAAAGTCGACCTTCACCGGGGAAGCTTTCGCCATCGACGTCAATTACAACGGTCGATGAGATACTGGGTCAACAGGGGAACTACACGTCCCGTTGCGCCCTTTTCTTTACCTTCCAACCACGCGGTGCCGGCTATATCGAGGTGCGCCCACTTGAACTTTTTTGTAAACCGGGAGAGAAAGCAGGCAGCTGTGATCGCCCCGCCATAGCGGCCACCGATGTTGGCCATGTCGGC
>JBFGKR010000412.1:0-2092 GCA_041576575.1 Arenicellales bacterium
GGGCACCGGCTGCGATGCAATCCATCCCGGCTACGGATTTCTCGCCGAAAACGCGGACTTCGCGGACAAATGCCGTGCCTCGGGGCTCGCGTTCGTAGGACCGACCGCGGAGGTCATTGCCCTCATGGGCGACAAGCTGGAAGCCCGACGGACCGCCGAGCGATTGGGATTGCCGGTCGTGCCCGGAGCGCAGGACGCCTTTACGACCGTCGCCGAAGCCGCCTCCGCGGTCGCAGACGTGGGATTTCCGCTGATGCTGAAGGCCGCAGCGGGAGGCGGGGGGCGGGGGATGCGAATTGTCGAAATCGGTAACGACTTCGATCTCTTATTCACGCAGGCGACGCGCGAGGCCAAAGCGGCCTTCGGTGACGCGCGCATATATCTGGAGCGGTATTTCGACAAAGTGCGTCATATCGAAGTGCAGATCTGCGGTGACAATAGAGGAGGCGTTCGCCACCTCGGAGAACGGGACTGCAGCGTGCAGCGTCGCCATCAGAAACTGGTGGAGGAAGCCCCGTCGCCGGTGCTCGACCACGCGGTCCGCCGCGAGATGTGGGACGCGGCGATCGCGTTGGGGGAAGGTATCGGATACACCAATGCAGGAACGGTGGAATTCATTTTCGACATGAATAGCGGGAAATACTTTTTCATAGAAATGAACACGCGGATACAAGTAGAGCATCCCGTAACCGAAGCGCTAACCGGCGTCGATCTGGTCCTGGAGCAGTTGCGTATCGCGGCGGGAGAGCCGATATCGTTTCAGGAGCCATCGCCGACGTATCGCGGGCACGCGATAGAGTGGCGAATCAACGCCGAAGATCCCGCGAACGGCTTTATGCCAAAGGCGGACCGGATCACCCTCTGGAAACCACCGACGGGGCCGGGAATTCGATTCGACGGATACGCTTATCAGGGTTACGACGTTGTGCCGTACTATGACTCGCTGTTGGGCAAGCTGGTCGTCTCGGGACGGGATCGCGATCAGGCAATCAGCCGTTCAGCCGCGGCACTCGCGCGGTTTGCCGTCGGCGGTGTCCCCACGACGTTGTCGTTTCATCGCCGGCTCGTTCATAACCCCAGCTTTCTTCGCGGTGAGATTGACACGCGTTGGGTGGAGGAGGAAATGGAGACCATCAATGATTAATGGGCGCACGATTTCAGTGATTGACGTGACTTTGCGCGATGCGCACCAATGCCTGTGGGCGACGCGCATGACCACCGCGATGATGGCGGAAACGGCGCCCCTGCTCGATCGCGCCGGCTTCGAAGCGATCGACTTGGTCGGCGGGGCCGTGTTCGACGTATGCGTTCGCTACCTTCGGGAAGATCCCTGGGAGCGCATGCGTATTCTCAGCGGATGGGTGAAGAAGACGCCGTTGATCGTGCACCATAGGGGCCAGAGTTTGTTCACCTTTGAACTTTTTCCCGACGATGTCGTGGAGCTGACGGCGCAGCGTATCGCCGCGAACGGCGTTCGCTACCATACGACCTACGACGCCTTGAACGATATGCGGAATCTCGAGGTGCCTGTGCGGGCGGCGAAAGCGAGCGGTCTTCACGTCGTCGGTGGTTTTGTGTACACCCACAGCCCCGTGCACACGGACGCCTATTACATCAGTAAGATTCGACAACTGGTAAAATTGGGCGTCGACGGGGTGTTCTTGAAAGACCCGAGCGGGCTGCTCACTCCGGAGCGCGTCGCGACCCTGATCCCCGCCGCGAAGAAGGCGTGCGGGGCACTGCCGCTGCAGATTCATACCCACTGCCTGTCCAGTCTGGCGCCTTACGTATTGGTCCGGGCGGTCGAACGGGGCGCGGACGTGGTCCACACGGCGACGTCAACGCTGGCCAACGGGGCCTCGCATCCGGCGACGGAGGTCTTTGTGACCAACGCGCGCCACTTGGGCTTCAAGGTAGATGTCGATTTGGAATGCGTGCGGCAGGTGGCGGACCGATTGCGCTACATCGCCGTACGGGAGAACAAGCCGATGGGCTGTCCCCTCGAGTACGACTCTTTTCACTTTCACCACCAGGTACCGGGGGGGATGATATCGAACCTCAAATCCCAATTGGCCGATCTTGGGATCGCGCA
>JBFGKR010000413.1:0-2090 GCA_041576575.1 Arenicellales bacterium
CGTCACCCAAGCGGTCTTGAACGTGATGGGCAGGGAGCGCTACGCGACCATTCCCGATGAGGTGCGTAAATACCTTCTGGGGCACTATGGAGAAATCGCCGGGCCCGTGGACCCGGATTTATACGACCGAGTGACCGACGGCGCGCAGCCGGTCGACTGCCGACCCGCGGACCTGTTGGAGCCGGCTTTGAATCGAATTCGCGCCGAGCGCGGGCCGTTCCGGAGCGACGACGACCTGCTGCTCGCAGCCTATTACGGCGAAAAGGAATACCGCGCGCTGAAGGCGGCGGGGTCCGTCGCGACGGACTACCCCTTGGCCGGTACCCCGATCGTAACCCTAGTGAAAGAGCTCGCGGCGCGTCGGGACATCGCCTCGTTCCGAATCCAACGATCGCAGCAGAAATGAGTTCAAGACGCGACGACGTGAGCGGGTCTCGTGATTCTTTGCATTTGCGCGCGTCCCTTGCGTCAGACGCCGAAAATCTTGACGCGGGAGTGCAGATGGTGTCCAGTATGCGCTGGTGATGCCGCTGTTGGGTGTTGGACTGTCACCGACAGGGATCGTGAAATCCGCGACTAAAAACGATAAGGAGGAGGACCCTATGCGATCGCGAATCTTGTCTTTTCTACCCCGGTCGGTGTTACTCGCTGTGGTATGCACCGTTCCCTTAATGGGCCACGCCCAGACCAAAGCAATTCCTGTGCTGCTGTGTCCTTTCGGTTGCGGCCCGATGGCGGGCGATACCGTGTTGATGAACCAAATGATTCAATCCGGTGTGCCGGTCACCATTTTGCCCCAAGAAACTCCCGGATACATGTACAACGTCCGCGAGATGGCGCAGGAAAAGCATTGGAAACGAACGATATTTTCCACGGAAGACACGATTATTCAACTGGGATTTTGGGGCGGAACGCCCGAGCTCAAGGAATTTCTGCCCGAGAAAGTTCTCATCAAATATAAGCTGCTCTACGGCGAGGCATGGTGGGGGCAGGGAAAATTTTTCGTCACCTTCGACCCGGAGATCAAGTCCGTGGCCGACTTGAAAGGCAAACGAATCTCCCTGGGATTGCGGGGACAGAGCGACTGGGGCGTATTTTCGAGGCTGTTTCTCGAGCACGGCTACGGACTCAACCCCGACAATTCCGACATTCGGCACATGACGCCGGGCGCACTGACCCAGCAACTCATCGACGGCACCACCGATGCCGCAGTGACCCCCTTCGGAACCGAACCCAATCTCAAGGCGTGGTTGATTCCGGGGCCCCTGCGTCAGCTCGAGGCGGTGAACAAGCCGCTGTATTACCTCGGCGTCGATAAAGAGGTGGTCGACAAGGTGAACAAGAAATTCGGCACAACCTGGTTGCACTTGAATCTGCCGGCGGGGACGTTACCCAAGCAGACCGAGCCACTTTCGGTGGCGGTGAACCGCGGATTCAAAGCCACGCATCCGGATTTTTCGGAGGAAAACGCCTACGAATTGGTTAAGGCCGTGGCAAAACTTGGTCCGAAGATGAAAGAACTCCATCCCCTCTGGAGCATCTGGTCGCCGGAATTGATGATACACGGGCTGTCCGAGGAAAACGTGCATCCCGGCGCGAAGCGCGCCTACGTCGAACTCGGATGGTGGGATAAGCACAAGCAATATCCCCCGGTAACCTATCCACAATAGACGCCGGGACGGTCGCCGGCGTCGGCCGTGCCGGCGTCGGCAATTTCGAACGGCTTGCTGACATTGAAATTGCCGCCATCGGCGTCCAATTACGCGCGCGAGCGGGTCTATCGCGTCCTCTCTTGGGTATTTTGGGCGGCAGGGGCCGGCTTGACCGCGTATGTGGGTGTCGCGGTTTTCGGTTTCGTTCGCAGCTCGTCGCAACATTACTCCAACTTCATTCTCGCGATCGTATTCTTGGCGGGCGTGTTGGCGATTCGCAATCTCATCGACGAACGCCGGCCCCGATACCGCCTTGCTCACGCGCGCATGGTAATCGCCATAATTGGGACCGTGCTGGCGACGACGGGCATGGTCTACATACGGTGGCACGCGGATCGGCTCGAAAGCACGGCGCCTTTTTTCGAACCCACCGACCTC
>JBFGKR010000414.1:0-2080 GCA_041576575.1 Arenicellales bacterium
CTATGCCGTCAGCCGAAACGAAGGAACCTCGGGCGAGTTTCCGGGTGTAACTTGGGTCAAAGCAGATCTCGAACGCGCGGATCCCGGACACCCGCTACCCGCGGCCGCGGCTCTGATCCACGCAGCGCCGTTGTGGCTGTTGAACCGGCACCTTCCGGGGTTGGTTCGTTCTGGAGTGTCCCGCGTGGTAGCTTTCAGCTCCACCAGCGTCGAATCGAAAATCGAAGCGCGCTACGAGCGCGATCGACGGCTTGCTGCAGACCTGAAGCGCTCCGAGGAGCAGTGTGTCGACATATGCAGGCAGTCAGGCGCCGGCGTCACGATATTCCGGCCGACGCTGGTGTACGGGTTCGGCCGGGACCGCAACATCAGTCTCATAGCGAGATTTATCAAGCGCTATGGGTTTTTTGCGGTAGCGGGCGACGGCAGCGGAAGGCGACAACCGGTTCACGCACAGGATTTGGCCCAGTCCTGTGTCGACGTCATTGATAGCGAGACCACGATCAACCGAGTGTACAACTTGAGTGGGGGGGAGGTACTGACGTATCGGGATATGTTGAGACGTATTTTCGAGTGCCTGGACGTTCCCGTACGCATACTGCGCCTCCCGCTCGGCATGTACCGATTCGGTCTCCGATGTGCCTCCTTGTTGCAGAGCAGGGACGCCTGGTCTCCGGATATCGCGGACAGGATGAATGAGGATCTATGCTTCAGCCATGAGCAGGCCACGGCCGACTTCGGCTACGCACCTTCCCGCTTCTTGACGGTTCCCGAGCGGGATTTGCCGATTTAAGTATCTTGACCCATTTGATACCGGTATTGGTGCTGACGATTCTGGGGAATTTCTTGTTCGCGCTCCTTCTTACGTGGGCGACCAAGAACTACGCCTTGCGGGTCGGAATGTTGGACAGCCCCAATGAACGCAGTTCGCACTCGATAGAGACCCCCCGAGGAGGAGGGGTGGGCATTGTGATTCCGATGGCGGTTGCGCTGGTGTTAATGGCGGTATTTGACGTCTACGACAAAAGCGTAATCGGCGCCATGATGTTGGTGATTGTTCTGCTCGCTACGCTGGGATGGTTTGAGGACCGATACCGACTGCACATTTTTGTCAGGCTCGGAATACAGGTCGCCGCCGGCGTGATCGCGATTGTATTGCTGGGCCCCTTCGAATATGTGGATTTCTCCGGATATTCGATCCCACTCGGCGTCGCCGCGCCGTTAGTCAGTATTTTGTGGTTTCTTTGGATGACGAATTTATATAACTTTATGGACGGGATCGACGGCATCGCCGCCTCGCAGGCAGCGGTCGCGGGATGTACCTTGGGAATTTGGTTCACACTCCACGACGACCATGTGATGGCGATGTTCAGTTATGCAATAATGGCGGCTTCTTTGGGGTTCTTAATCTGGAATTGGTCACCGGCAAGAATATTCATGGGCGATGTCGGCAGCTTGAGTTTGGGCGGCGTGTTTGCTGTGATCGCGCTCATCGCCAACAATGTCCACCAAATACCCTTGGGTGCGTTTGTGCTGCTTTTCGGCGTATTTCTGGTCGACGCGACCGTAACTCTTGGTAGACGCATGATCCAGCGCAAGGTTTTTTGGCAAGCGCACCGCGAACACTATTATCAACGGGCGGTGTTGGCCGGTTGGAGTCACGCGCAAGTAACGACGGCGGCAACCGTAACTTCCGTAGTCCTGGCCATATTAGGAACACTCGAAGCGCAAAGCCTGGGTCCAACTCACCTATGGTTGCCGCTCGGATTGTTGTTGATGTGCGCCCTCGCCGTCGTAGTTATCAGAAAAGAACGCACGGGTTTGGGTTGACATGCAGTCGGGATCAACCAACGTGAGGAAGCACCTTCGCAGCATTCGCTACCGCTGGCAGGTAATGCTTCACGATACTTTGATGATTCCTCTGGCCTGGATGTCGGCCTACTGGCTCCGCTACAACCTTGGCGACATTCCGGAAAAGTTTCTTCATCAGGCGTTCGTGGTACTACCCTGGGTGCTTCTGGCGCAAGGGGCGGTGCTGGTGTTCTTCGGCACCCACAGAGGGCTGTGGCGTTTTACCTCA
>JBFGKR010000415.1:0-2076 GCA_041576575.1 Arenicellales bacterium
GCGGTTATCGACGACGAGGGATTCATATCGATCACCGGCCGTATCAAGGAAATCGTCGTATTGGCAAACGGTGAGAAAATTTCACCCACGGACATGGAATCCGCAATCGCGGAGGATGCGCTGTTCGAACAAGCCATGGTCGTTGGGGAACAGATGCCGTACCTCACGGCGCTGGTCGTGCTCAACAAAGAAATGTGGCTCGAGGCCGCAGCAAAGTTGAAAATCGACAACAACGATAAATCGATATCGGGCGACGAACGCGTGGAAAGCTGGGTGCTCGAGCGTATTCGACGGCAGATTCGCGGATTTCCCGGCTACGCCCGTATACGGAGAGCCACTGCCATGCTGATGCCCTGGACGGTGGACAACGGCCTCCTTACGCCCACCCTCAAACTCAAGCGCGCTGAGATTCTCGAGCGATACCAGGAAGATATCCGCAAAATGTACGAGGGTCACGAGACTTTCAAGGAACAATAGTCTAGTGACAACATTAACCATGACCCACTACACATGACTGTCGTTGTCTCCGAAAAGCGCGGCGTCGTTTACGTCACATTGAACCGACCCGAGACGCTGAACGCGTTGGATCCCGATATGGCCGCCGCGCTGCATGCGGCCTTGGCGGGAATCTCCACGGATAAGGACGCGCGTTGCATCGTTATCCAGGGAGCCGGGAATGGATTCATGGCGGGTGGCGACGTGCGTTTCTTCCAAAGGTCATTGAAGCAGTTGTCCAGCGATGATCAACAGGCTCTCGAGGCGATTTTCGATGACGTGCACGGCGCTATCCGTACGCTGCGCAGAATACCTAAGCCGGTTTTGGCCAGCGTACACGGAGCGGTGGCCGGTTTCGGCGTGAGTCTTCTCGCCGCCTGCGATCTTGCGATTGCCGCGGACAACAGCGTATTCACCCTGGCCTATTGTCGAATCGGAGTTTCCCCGGACGGCGGTTCGACCTTCGCCTTGCCGCGCGCTGTTGGCTTGAAACGCAGTATGGAACTGGCGTTGTTGGGAGAACGTTTTGACGCCGAACGGGCCTTGTCCTGGGGACTGATCAACTGGGTCGTACCGGCGGCGCAACTGCCTGGGAAAACCGAGGAGTTGGCGAAGCGGCTGGCTCGAGGCCCAGCCGTCGCCTACGCAAAGACTAAAGGCCTCGTGAATATTTCATTCGAAAGCGATCTCGACCAACAGCTGGACCAGGAGCGCGCCGCGTTTCTGGAGTGCGCAAAGAGCCGCGACTTCGCCGAGGGAGTGACCGCGTTCGTGGAAAAACGTCCGCCGCGTTTTCGCGGCGATTGAAACCAAGAACGTCGATTTATGAGCTTCGGCATTCTCGGAGCCGAAAGTCGCGTCAAGGGTTTCCCATGGCGGCGGAGAGAGGGGTTCGAAGTGCCTGAACGTGGAAAACTAGGGTCGGTGTGCAGCTCGGACTCCCTCGTCTTCGACGCAGCTCAGGCTTGCCCAAAGCGCTAGGCCGGCCGATCGAGACTGAGAGGAAAATGCGATAGGCCGATGTCCGCGCACAGGCTGTCACGCCGGAGTTCAGTCAGGTCGGTACGGAACAAGTGCAAAGCTAAGGTATTTGGGGGCATGATGCCAAATCTGAGCTAACGCCGACGTCGATGCTTGCGCGCAATCTGCTGTTGTCTTTTCTTGTTGAGATCGTCGTACTCGCCGCCGCGGCGCGTTACGGTCTTGGCGTTCCTCTCACATCGAGCATCGCCGGCGCTGCGGTTTGTATCGTGGTCGTTCGGGTGGTTGCCGCCCTGGCTTGCTTCCTGCTTGCGGAGTGTTTCCGTTCTCCACGTCCGGCCTCGATGCGCATTGGTGTACGCGGCTGGGTGCGTCTGTTGTTCGCCGAGATCTGGGCGGTAGTGCGTGTGTTTTTCGTCCTGCATCCCTTGGAGCCGTGGATGAACGAACCCGATGCGTTGGCGTGCGGTACGCGTACTCCGATATTGCTGGTGCACGGTTTTTTTAGTAACGGCGGTTATTGGTGGGGCATCAAGCGGTATCTACGCCGCAACGGTGTCGATTCACTGTACACCGTGAATCTGGAACCGCCGTTTTGCA
>JBFGKR010000416.1:0-2056 GCA_041576575.1 Arenicellales bacterium
CGAGCCCGCCGTACCACTGCCCCCACGCACGGCTGAAAAGGAAGGTAGGCGACATTTCCTCCGGTCGAGAGACGGTGGTCAAGCCGGTGGTCGTGACCGCGGACACGGATTCAAACAGGGCGTCTGCGAAGCTCAGGCCGGCACCCGCCATTGGGTAGGCCATGGCCAGGGGCGCCAGCACGAACGCGAGTGCGACAATACAAAGCGCCTCGTTGTTCTGTATCGTTTTCGGTGCCGCAATACGCGCCAGCGGCAGACATATCACCAATAGCAGCCCGAACGCCAGGCCGAAGCGCCAGGTCATCGAATACTCTGCGAACACAAGCGACGCTGCAAGGGGAGCCAACAATAGCGCGTCGACCATAAGTCCGATCTGACCCAAATACCTGCCCAGTACTTTTGGCCTGACCGCGTAAGTTAGAGTCTGCAGACCTTCTTGCATACAAGCCCCCGGCAGCGTTTTTGGTTACGTACCTGCGGTCTGACCCGTTTGAATTCTATATGATCGGTATGAATTCGACGTTCAGCGACCGATCCATTTGACCGATGCGGTTCGAGGGACCGGACTCCGCATCCTCGCTGATGTCGGTGAGGGGTTCCGATGCAACGATGACGGTAGTTGCGCGCTCGTACGGTAACGCGCACCTCTTCCGGTAGCTGTCGTTCAGTGCCTCAAACCGTACGTCGGTCGACAGATACAGGCTGCGTGGTATGCCGGATCTGCCTTTTACGCAGCGGCTTACAACAATATTGCCGCCGTTCTTCGCAGCAAAATCGGGATACGATGCCTCGGTGACTTTTGCTTCGCTGCTCCAGCGACGCGTTTCCTCAATCGTGTGACGCATGACTTCTCCGAGCGTTGAAGCGTTTTTACCCGTTTCATAAGGCCGCAGCAGGTCCAGAAAAACTGCGAAAGCGTGCTCCGAGCCCGACGTTTCTTGTATTAGATCATAAACGTCGTCTGTCAGGGATTCACGTAAACGCCTTTATGAATCCGGAGAATTGCGCGATTTTTTATTGCGCATCCACAAGTGACGATCAAACTGGAACGGATGACAATTAACCTCGGAAAACTATCTAAACCGGACAAAGCGGCGCGAACGTGTGCAGACATGCAATTTGAATAAATTTTTTCTGCCAAACGTTGTAGATTGCGATTGCTCCAGGCCCGCTGTGATACTGGCGAGGAAACACGGCGAGGACTCTATCTCAGTGTTGTACCGGCCAATGCTAAAATCGCCGCCGTTGGCGGCTCCTTGCGCCGTCGCGCGTCGAAGCTTTTGGCGGATAAGCGACCGGTGGGACCGCATTAAGAGCTCCGCTAAAAGTATTCTTTCCCCAACTAGGCAAAAAAAACAAAACATATTTTCATGCCTCCGGCCTTGCCGCACCGATGCCCGCATAAGCGCTCAGGCGGAACCATGATGAGAGGTTATTGGTGAGTGCCGACGGACCGACGAGTTTCAATCGCTCGTTTGCGCGCGCTTGTCTGAACGATGTATCACCCATGAAGACTTCCGTAAGGGTGCGGGAGTCCGTGCTGAAATAGACGTCGACCTCCTTGCCAGGATCGTCGGAACAGACGTCCACTTCCCCGTCGGTGACCACAAGCCACCAATCACGCGTCGTATTCACGTCGGAAAAATGGAACTTGAGCACGGTCTCACGCCCTGGCAGTTTGGTGATGTCGATGCTGCGTTGGATATCCCACATCAGGAACTCCACGTCGAGGTCGGTTCGAGTCATGGTGCCGCGCACCCACCGCATCCCCCAAACACCGAGGTTGTGGACGACGTCCGCAAGTTCGCGCCCGGCCTCGGACAGAAAGTATTCCCAGCCGCGCTGGCCGGGAATGCGTTTGCGAACGATCAACCCGGCATTTTCGAGTTCGCCGAGCCGCTTACTCAGCATAGTGGGCGAGATCTTGGGCAGTCCGCGCTGCAACTCACCGAAGCGCGTGCTGCCACACAGCATCTCGCGGACGATAAGCAAGGTCCATCGCTCACCCAGCACCTCCAAGGCTTTGGCCACCGGACAGTATTGACCGTATTTCATC
>JBFGKR010000417.1:0-2035 GCA_041576575.1 Arenicellales bacterium
CCGCACCGAACACCTGGTGGCGACCGTAGGTGCGACCACTCGAGGAGTGGTCTACGGGATCTTGGGGACCGCCGCGGTGCAAGGGGCCCTGGCATTCGTCGGTTTCGTGATCGCCCAGGTGCCGGGGGCGGTGTTTCTGGGTCTGCTGACTTTCATCCTCGCCTTGGTGCCGATGGGGGTGCCGCTGGTGTGGCTGCCGGTCACTGTGTGGTTGTTCTATCAAGGCTCGATCGGCTGGGGTATCTTTATGGCCCTGTGGGGGTTTTTCGTCGTCAGCGGCGTGGACAACGTGGTCAAGCCCTATCTCATCAGCCGGGGTGCCAAGCTGTCCTTCCTGCCCGTCTTCCTCGGCGTGATCGGAGGTATTCTTGCGTTTGGCTTCATCGGTATTTTTCTGGGGCCGACCTTGCTGGCCGTCGGCTACAGCCTGGCGCGGGAATGGACTTCCCGAGCCTCGACGATCACGTACGGTGTTCCACCGACCGAGGACAAGGACTCGGTGCGTACTTCGAACCCGTCGACGAGCGCACCCACCGAGGACGACTCCCGCTGAACAATCGTCCGATAGCGCCGCTTCCGGGCGCCTCGGGCCTTAGGGTCTGCGCACCGAACGCGACTTATTGACGGTGCCGGCCCAGAGCGTGTCTCCCGATCCCGTCGCAAGCCTCTAGTCAGCGCGGACATCGCTTCAGAATCCCGCAAAAGGGCGCCGGAAGCGGGGGTGGCCGGACGCGGAGGAACGGTTCTGGATGCAATGCGGCGGCTATGCGCACTGCGCCGGTGATTGCATGCGGGAAGCGCGGGTTCGTGCGGGCGAAGTCACGCCAAGACCGTCGTTCTGTCCGCGCCGGAACCGCTACCGGCGCGGGCGTCCACACAGCGTAATCGATTCCGTCGGCGCGGTATTCAGGGAAACCTTGTCCGTTGCGGTCGATCCGGTAAGCGACGCGATTTCTGATACATGTATAAAAAAAACGTACGTGCCGGAGATCACGCTTTCTCTTTGAAAATAAAATAAAAATGCCGGCGCGGCCGGGTGATTTGTATGAAAAAAATATACTTCAGGCGCGTACGCCGGCGCGGCACCGGCGCATGGAAACGATCGACGAGCTCGCACAAAGCGTTGAACATAAAGAACTATTTTGCATATTCAGCAACCGGATTAGATTCTGGCACGTCTATTGCTCGAAATTTAGACAAGAGTGGACAACAGCGAGAGAAGTCTGATGGACACAACGAGCAATATCCTCATCGTAGACGACGAAGAAGTGGTGCGCCTCAGTCATCTCCGGACGCTCAACAGCGACCACTACAACGCCGTAGCGGTATTGAACGGAAAACAAGCGTTGCGCGCCATGGAACAGAGAGCATTCGATGTCGTGCTGTTAGACCTCCGCATGCCGGACATGGACGGACTTTCGGTTCTCAAGGCAATCAAGAGGAGATGGCCCGAAAGCCAGGTGATCATTATCACGGGATACCCGTCCATAGATACCGCTAAGGAGGCGGTGCGGCTGGGTGCATACGACTACCTTGCCAAGCCGGTCGGTCCGGACGAGGTCATCAAGACCGCGACCGCGGCCATAATGGAGAAAAAGTGGACTCTCCGCACCTCTCGAGCGGTTCGGGACCAGGGGCAGCACTTCAAGTATCGGTATCCCTGGGAACACTAAGCGGCCTCGCCAACACGGGGCTAGGAGGTAAGTCATGCAAGCTCAAGCGAAAGTATTAGTGATCGACGACGATGGGGTGGTCTGCCAGAGTTTCGACCGCGTCTTGACTGAAAAGGGCTACACAGTGAGCACGGCGATGAACGGCGAGGATGCACTGCAAAAGTTCGGCGGCGGGAACCACGACGTCGTATTCACCGACATGAAGATGCCGGGGATGAACGGCATCGAAGTTGCCCAGCGGATCAAAGCGAAGAGCCCTTGGACGCCCGTGGTCGTAGTGACCGGGTACGGAACCCCAAGCGCCGAGGCCGAAGCGGCCGCGGTGGGGGTATCCGAATTTCTGCACAAACCGCTTCTTCCCG
>JBFGKR010000418.1:0-2023 GCA_041576575.1 Arenicellales bacterium
CCTATCCAGATATGCCACACGCCCTCGCGCCAATAATCCGTAAACGTCCGTACGAGACCGGATGAGTCCGGTTTGATGTCGAGTCGCGGACGAGCCGGGGACAACACGGCATTGGTCGAAATGCCGTCGTGCCGCACGCTCACCAGCCCCCTGTGTTGGGTATCGAGCTCGAACAACAAACCGTAATGCAATTGGTCCGGAGCAAGTCCACGGGGACACTCGATCGCGAAGCGCAATACCGCGTACGCGCCGTCACTGTGGTTGTCCACGAGTAGGTCGGTGGGGATGATTGCGCAGTTGTGTCCGCGGGCGCTCAGTGTCAAGCGTGACAGGGCATAATGCGCCAAGCGGTCGTACTGCCCGCGCAGCTCGCCCCACGTGATGGCGCCATCCCGGTTCGTGTCCACGCCCAAGGCATATTCGAGATCGCGTAAAGCGATATCCCAATTTCCCGCGTGTTTGTCCGCGTCCAACTGCAGCGCTAGATAGCTGTCGCTCGGCTTGTGACACCAAGCGATCGCGACAACCAGCATGAGGCCGACACCGACGCCCGTGGTCATCAATTTTTTCATCACAAGTTCCGGAGGCGACGTCTCAAACTGTCCAGACGCACGTCTTCAAGTCTGGATCGCCGCAACCAATCGATCACCGGTTGTGCCGCATCCGGCCGTCGCGCGGCAAGAGCGGCCTCGAGAACCAGTCGCGCGTCCCTGGGTTCGCGTTGATCGCGCCAATTTTCCAGCGCTAGCGGCAGGGATTCGAGCGGTCGTTGCAACAGGTGCAGATACAGTTGCGCTTCCGTGCTCGGATGAGCGCTACCCCGTCGCCGGCCGGTTTCCAGCCGATCCTTGAGTTGGCTTACATACGAAGATACTCCGGGCAACTTAAGCTGCCGCATAGCTCGGATACGAAGCAGCAACAAGGCATCGACGTTTTGCCGATGTTCAAGCAGCGCCGTGGCTTTTTCGAATCGTTTCGTATCCAACAAGTACTCGGCGTATTGAGTCAACACGTGGATGCTCGGTTGCCCAAGTTGAACAGCTTGTTCGAAATATCGATCTGCGCGCGGGTACCAACCCAAACGGACCGCGATATCCGCGAGCCAAGCGATCGTCCAACGCCTTTGTTCAACGTTTTTTCCGAGGTCGCTGTCGAACACCTTGAGAAGTACATCGTGCGCCGCTTCCGCCTGGCCGCTGAAACTGGCTACCCCGGCCAGACAAGTCAACGCGGAATACGTTTTGATGAATCGGAGCAGGGCGAGACAGTCCGTTCTGGCGCTTGCGTGATCTCCAATCACCAGGTAGATCATCGCCCGCGAGAGCAGAGCCTGCGGGTTTTGTGGCTGTCGATTCAGCACTACGTCGAGATCCTGGAGGGCGGCGTTGAACTCGTGTCGATGTTGACGAATGATCGCTCTGAGGACCAGTGCCTGGGAGGGCGGCGGACGCATCCGCCATAAAGGTCGAAGCAGGGCTTCGGCTCTTCCATGGTAACGGGGATCGCCGAATCGTCTTCCCAGATCGATATATTCCCGGGCGAGCTGGATCGCGGTTGTCGGCGGCGCCGAGTCGGTCAAGATCTGTGGATCGAACCTGTAGCCCGGAACCACACGTTCCAGCACTTGCCGGTCATGCTGAGGAACAAAGGGCTCTGCATGGACGCGCACGGCGATGGCTGCAATGATCACGCTGAAGATTAGCGTGAAGATCTCGCGGTTGCGTAGAACCGCGGGATCTCCGAGCGTTGTTCGGCCTTCGGCGTTCATGACGCTGGCCTAATTGCAGAAATTGGCGTCCGTTTCGTCGCAATCAACGTGTCGGCGGTCGCGGCCCCCGTGCGGCGTAGGCAGATACGGAAACTCCCGGTAAATCCCGTTATCGGTCACGTTGGAGCCGGGCGCGCCGATGTTGAAATTGACGCCGTCGCCCAATTTGGGAACCGAAGTGCTCAACAAAGCTCCCGCCACGACGCGCAGCACGATATCCGTGACGTCGTCGTTAGGCCGGCGGCCGTTGGGGAA
>JBFGKR010000419.1:0-2002 GCA_041576575.1 Arenicellales bacterium
CGGCGAGATCGCGCGGCTCGTGGGCATCCTGGCCCACGAGTTTCTACAACGCTTGGGCGCTGAAGGCGCGCCGCAGATATACGGTGTCAACTTGGAGCGGCATCGTCTTCTGTGGCGGAATACCCTCGTTGCACACGGCGCATCCGGAGCGGAGTTGGACGCCGCATTGGCGAATCTCGAGCAGCTGTTGCGAAACGTGGCCGAAGATTCAAGGGCCCGGTGGCTGTTCGACCCCGCGCATAGCGACGTCCACAGCGAGTACGGGGTCAGCGGACTGTTGGACGGCCAGGTACGGCAGATGCGTATTGATCGAACTTTCGTCGACAGCCAAGGCGTCCGATGGATCGTTGACTTCAAAACCAGTCTGCACGAGGGCGGCAGTTTGGATCAATTTTTGGATCGGGAAGTGGATCGATACCGGCCTCAACTTGAGGCCTACGCGCGCGTTTTTCAGGCCATGGAAGATCGTCCGATCTGCCTTGGTTTGTATTTTCCTCTGCTGAAGGGCTGGCGGGAATGGAACTTCGTGTAGCCCCTCTGGCGCCTCGGTGTCCAGGACGCGGACGCGGTACTCGTTCCTGCGGTGCCGAACCGGCGGGCAAGGAAAAAGATGATATCCTGAGTCCATAGGATATGCCGGAAATATCAAATCGAAAATTAGTCGTGGCGATTTCGTCGCGGGCGTTGTTCAATCTCGAGGAAAGCCATAAGGTGTTCGAGAACGAGGGCGTCGACGCTTACTGCCGTTACCAGATCGAGCACGAAAACGAAGTGCTCGCTCCCGGAGTGGCATTTCCCCTGGTGCAAAAGCTGTTGCGACTCAACCGGCTCGGTCGCCCACGCGACCGCTCGGAAGTGATTCTGATCTCGAGAAATAGTGCCGACACGGGGTTGCGCGTGTTCAACTCGATACAACACTACGAACTGGACATAAGCCGGGCGGCGTTCACGGGTGGCATCAGTCCGTACCGATACGTGCGCCCGTTCAGCGCGCATTTATTTCTGTCCGCAGACCCGTTGGACGTCAGGTCTGCATTAGACGCGGGTTTCGCCGCTGCCACTATTCTTCCCTCCAAGGTTGGCATGAACGAGAGCGAGGAATTACGGATTGCGTTCGACGGCGACGCGGTGCTTTTCTCCGATCATGCGGAAAGGGTATACAAATCCGCCGGCCTGGAGGCGTTCACGGCCTCGGAGGCGGCGGCAGCGAAGGAACCGCTGCCGGGTGGACCTTTCAAAGAAGTGCTCGCGGCTTTGCACAGCATTCAATCCGAATTTTCTTCTCAGGATTCACCGATTCGCACCGCTCTTTTCACTGCACGTTCCGCGCCCGCTCACGAGCGCGTTATCCGCACTTTGCGTGCCTGGGAGATTCGGATCGATGAGGCGGTGTTTCTGGGCGGGATGGACAAGGGGGAATTTCTGCGTACCTTTGGGGCCGACATATTCTTTGACGATCAACAGGGTCATTGCGACTCAACGCGTCAACATGTGCCCACCGGCCATGTGCCTCACGGTGTAGCCAATGATTGAGTCCGATTCGGTACCGCGGTGAGGGGATGTTTGAAATTAAAAGAAATCGGCTGCTGTTGTTTCTGACCGCTTTGATCGCTGTTTTCTTGCTCCTTCAGAACTGCTGGCAGAGCAAATCCGCCAGCGATAAGTGGCTATATCTGTTCGAGGATTCGGCGCGCGACTACGCCGGTCAGGTGCTCGGGGTCGGCCGCGGAACGAATGTGCCCATTCCAGAGCGACTTGCCGGCACTGCCATAACGGTGTACGACACCTATGTCACGTTTTCTCCGAAATCGGGTCCGCCTTTGGTGTTGGCGTTTTCGCCGGACGCCAAACCGCCGGCTCCCGATGATCCCGTGCACGCGGGCCAAGACTGGATACCCTTGGGCGATGCCTGGTATCGTCTGGCGGCGGTCGCCGGCGTGTCACAACAAGAGAGTCGGGAGCGATGAAAAGTGCGGGCGTCGAGTAAAATGTCAATCTATTC
>JBFGKR010000420.1:0-1992 GCA_041576575.1 Arenicellales bacterium
GGCGGAAGCGCATCTGGGCGAAACCATAGACATCCACGGTGGTGGGCACGATCTAATTTTTCCCCATCATGAAAACGAAAATGCGCAGAGTGTCTGTGCGCACGCGGGCAAGCCATTTTGTCGTTACTGGGTGCACAATGGGCTGATCACCGTAGAAGGTGAAAAAATGGCGAAATCCGTGGGCAACATCCTCCTCGTTCACGATCTGCTGCGACGTTCTTCCGGCGAGGCGATTCGCATGGCCCTGTTGGCGGCGCATTATCGTGGACCGTTGGATTGGACCCAAGACAGTGTGGCGCGTGCGCGGCGCAGCCTGGATCGTTTGTATCAGGTGTTGCGCGATATGAAAGGCGTTCCGTTGCCGGAGGAGCGGGAAGCCGTCCCGCCCGGCGCGTTCATGGATTGTCTGCGCGACGACATGAATACCCCCAAGGCGCTGGCGGTTTTGTTTGGATTGGTGCGTCACGCGCATACGACTCCCGATGAAAAGGAGAAATCTCGGATAAAGAGCGAATTGTTGGCTGCGGGCGAAATCTTGGGTATCTTGCAGCAGGACCCCGAAGTCTGGTTCGGTCTTGGGGGCGAAGCCGTGGATAGCAAAGAGATAGATCGTCTTGTCCGGGAACGCGACGCCGCGCGCGCGGCGCGCGATTTTCAAAGGGCGGATGCCATCCGCGACGTATTGCTGCAAAAAGGAATAGTATTGGAGGACGGCGCGCAGGGCACGCGCTGGCGCGTCGCCGAATGAGCGGGTGCGGGGACGCACCCGATTTTGGGGTCAACTAGTGCCTAACCCGCAGCAGCCGGAGGAGATACCTTCCGCAAGTGCAATGTCTGAAAATATCTGTGCAACCGACGAAATTCGGAGCGCCGAAAACGAGCTGGTCGGCGAATTTGAATTGTTTGACGACTGGATGGGCCGCTATGAATATTTGATCGACCTCGGGCGACAACTTCCGCCGTTCCCTAGCGAATGGCGGACAGAAGAGAATAAGATCCATGGTTGCCAATCGCAGGTTTGGTTTCACACCAGCATGCGGAACGGACGGTTGCAGATCGCGGGCACCAGCGATGCCGCGATCGTGACCGGCTTAATCGCGGTGTTGCTCCGAGTATTCAGCAATCGCAACCCGAAAGACATACTCGCGACCAAGCCTGATTTCATTGCAAAAATCGGATTCGACCGACACCTGTCGCCCACCCGAAGCAACGGGTTGAACGCGATGATTGAAGCGATCTACCGACGCGCGGGGGACGCCGCCGCTTTAGAGTCGGCCTGACTTCGGTACGCGGCCAATGCGTGCGTCGATGAGCGCCGGCCTTGTCGGAGTAAGGTCCGGATCGGGTACAATCGGTGCCAAAATTGCTGCCTGAAGCACGCCGTCCATGTCCGTAGTTACGCGTTTTCCACCGAGCCCGACCGGCTACCTCCATATCGGTAGCGCGCGAACCGCCCTATTTTCGTGGCTCCACGCGCGCAGGTACGGCGGTCGGTTTGTATTGCGTATCGAGGATACCGACCGGGAGCGATCCAGCGAAGAATCGGTGCGGGCGATCTTCGACGGCATGGAGTGGTTGCGGCTGGACTACGACGATGGTCCGTTTTATCAGACCCAGCGTATGGAACGCTATCGAGAGGTCATCGATCAGTTGTTGAGCGACGCCAGAGCCTATCGCTGTTACTGCACCAAAGAAGAGCTCGATGCGATGCGCGATCGGCAACGCGAGAGGGGTGAAAAGCCTAGATACGACGGCCGTTGCAGGCACCGCGCCGCACCCCCGCCCGGAGTACCCCCCGTGGTGCGGTTTCGAAATCCTTTGAATGGCGATGTGGTCATCGACGATCTGGTCAAGGGACGAATCGTCATCACGAATAGCGAGCTCGACGATCTCATCATCGCTCGCTCCGACGGGGTTCCCACGTACAACTTCACTGTCGTCGTCGATGACATGGACATGCACATTACCCATGTGATACGGGGCGATGACCAC
>JBFGKR010000421.1:0-1974 GCA_041576575.1 Arenicellales bacterium
TGTGCAGATATCTCCGGATGCTTCCGGTGCCGGATTCTCCGTAGCTTTGGAACAGTTCCTCCAGTTTATCGAAGAGATTCGCTTCCGCTCCAAAATGACTCAGGTTCTTACCCTTTGTTTCGAATTCCTTGATCGCCACTTTCATCTCAGCGCGGTTGTAGCGATGAAAGCTATCGCCCTCGACGACCACCGGGTTGATATGCTCGCGCCGGAAGATATGCTCCATTGCGGTTTTTACGGTGGACGTACCGGCGCCGGAAGAGCCGGTCACGGCAATGATGGGATGTTTCTCCGACATACCTCTCCTCTTTGTATAGCGTTACCCGGCGCTACCGCCTGACGGGGAGAAAACAGGGTATCGCATGGGTAACATTGGTGCCAAGCATTGTTGGGCGCAGAAAAGCGTGGTTTTTGGCGCGCAACTCTGGTTTAATTCAAGCGGTTTTAAGTCATGTATTTAATTAAAAAGGCTTTTTTGAGTCGCGGTCGTTACTCCCGTTCCATGCTCGCTAATCACCGCATAAATAAATTTTGAGTGATTCGATGTTTTCTCTAGACCATCAAGTATTACGCACGGATGTGGCCGGGATGCCGCTGGACTGGATTAACTATCGCGAGGCGGTGCGGCTCTATCACCTCGGCAGTGTGTGTTACTCCCTGGGCGTTTTGCTGTACCGGATTCGCGGCGGGTACAACGCTATTACCGGAGTTCGCAGCGTGATCGAAGTCAACTCGATCATCGCGACGACAGGCGAAAGCCACGCGCTGCGCAAGGTAAGCAAACGGTACGTACCGCCGTTGAACAACATTGCCCTGTTCGCACGAGACGCCTATATGTGCATGTACTGCGGAGGCCGATTCCAGGCTGTAATGCTGTCCCGCGAACACGTTACCCCGCTGAGTATGGGTGGCGACGACGGCTGGAACAACGTCGTCGCGGCCTGCAGGCGCTGTAACAATCACAAAGCAGGCCGTAGCCCGGAGCAGGCGGGCATGTCGCTGCTGGCGGTGCCGTTTACCCCCAATCACGCCGAGTACGTATATCTCCGCGGACGCCGGGTTTTGGCAGATCAGATGGAGTTTCTACTCGCGCACTTTCCGCGCACCAGCCCGCTGCACCAGAGGATTCAGCGACACCTGCGAGATTGAACCGTTCCCGGGAAAGCCCGAGCCTCGGTGCGGCAAAGCGTCGCGTCGGTCGTTTGAGCCCCGGCCGCGCGGCGCGTCATCCGGCGGTAACGAGTTCGTACCGGCGCAGTCTTCGGGAGAACTCGCGTAACGCATCGATACCCGAGGATTCCGCCGCCCGGCACCAGTCCTCCAACGCCGACAGAAGACTCTCGTGGCTGGCCGCCGATCGGACCCATATTTCCTGCAGGCGCTGCTTCATGGTGTACACCTTGTCGAGATTGGCGTTAGATTCCAGGGCCTGGCGCAGCTGTCTACGCCCCTTTTCGTTGAGCAGGCTTGCTTCCCGGGTCATGAGTCGGCGTGCGCGCTTGATCAGCGAGTATTCCCGGCTCTTGCGACCGAGTTGACGCAATTCCTGCGCGCACACGTCGTGCAGGACTTCTTTGACGAAATTGGCCATTATGCCGAAACGATTGTTGACCACGGCTTTGACGGTTTCGAGGTCGAACCCGCGCTTGTCGTGGTTTACCCGGATTTTCGGCGACGTCTTCTTTACTCGCGTCAATCCTAATTTTGCGAGCACGCGAATGTACAGCCACCCGAGATCGATTTCCCACGGCTTGTTGGAGAATTTCGCGGACGACGCGTAGGCATGGTGGTTGTTGTGCAATTCCTCGCCGCCGATAATCAGTCCCCAAGGCACTATATTCTTGCTGGCATCGCCGACCTCGTAGTTGCGGTACCCCCAATAATGGCCGATGCCGTTGATTACGCCCGCCGCCCAGATGGGTATCCACAGCATCTGGGCGACCCATATCGCCAAGCCCGGCAGACCGAACAACA
>JBFGKR010000422.1:0-1968 GCA_041576575.1 Arenicellales bacterium
CCTGGTAGATGCGGGACAAGGTCGGATGAAGTCCCGCCAGGCATACGTCCCGGGAAGGTCTTCGCACGATCGTTTTGCCGCCAGGTATGATGACCGTTCTCTAGTGACCGAAATTGAACCTGTTGATGATGCGCCGCAAGGGCCGTACGTCGGCGTCGCGTATCGTGACAACACTCCGGGCGGGATCGGTGATCGTCAACGAATTCAGCTCGCGCCGACGCAATGCCGACCACAGAGGCCGCCACCAGCGCGTGTCCATGTCAATGGCGTCGCGGTGCGCGCGATCGGGTTCGTTGCTCTGCAGTTCGGACCAGATGTCGCCGAGCACTAACAACCCGGAGCCGATGGACAAGTCATGCATCAATTGTTCCGCGTCCTCGGGAACGGATTGTAATGCGGTATCGCTCAAGATCGCCAATCCCCGCGTGAACGCCTCGTCCGACCACACCCGCGTCCAACCAGACTGAGGTAGTTGCGGTAACCGCCCCTCTCCCCACGGCCAGACGGTGTTAATAGTGTATCTGTCCTCATCCTCCCGCAATGCGTTGACCGGTGATTGGTGCAACAACATCTGAATTTCGTTCATCCTGGAATGCCATTCGGCGGCGTCCTGTCCGGACGGCAAGAGCGGATCGATGTCTTTACCGGCGGCTTGCGCGATGGGGGTGGTGGAGATGCCCGGTTCCTCGTCGAGTTCGACGAACCACTGCTGGGGATGGGGAGCGCTGACCACCCATCCCGAGTCTTTGTACAGTTCCGAAATGTCCGAGACCAGGCTCGCGGCTTCCGACTGTGTCACCGACAGCGAATCGCCGGCGATCAAAAACAACTGCGATCTCCTGGGTTGGAGGTGGCCCGGATCCAACCGCAGGCACCATTCCGCCGGCCGGTGCCCCACGATCCCGAGGTAGCTGACCGCGGCGAATGCGGGCGATAGATCGTCTTCCGCCGGGCAACCGAACAGATGCAACGCCTTCGACGCAAACGACCCGCCCTCGGCGGCGAGCCTGGAGCCGCTGCGGATCATCCTGTCGATGAGCTCGTTGGACTGCGTGCCTGTGCGGACCCGCATCGCTCGCAACAACCCAGGAACCAAAAGAGTAAGGTGCGTACCCCGCATCAAGGGCGAGTTTACAAGAAATCGACGGACAACACTGGATTTTCCAAGGGGGACAAAGATACCGGGGCCACGTCACACCTCATAACGTGGCCCCGGGGCGTGTACTGGCGCTAACGGTCGCAAGTTAGGCCAGTGGGGGGGAACGGTGCCGGCGGCGAGTTCGCTACATCGTCTGTGACTTGATCAGATTCTCGTATTCCTCAACGCTTATTCCTCCGTCCCGATCGGTGTCCAGCTTGTCAAACAAGCTTGCGAACTCTTGGTCTGCGGTCGCTTCGGTCACGGAGATCTTACCGTCCTGATCGACATCGAGTTGCTTGAAATTCGGGAACTTATCCTGTTCACCGGCGAAAACGCCGACCGCAGGACCCGCGGCGATGATCAGCGCAAGCAGCTTTTTCATGCGTCTCTCCTAATAACGAATAAGGTTTCGATGCTGGCGTCCCGGCCGTTTATGCGTCCTCCTACGATAGTGCTTAGCGAAGAACGTGCCAACTTATTATATTTCAATAATTTCAATGCCTTATAATGATTTCGCGGAATACCTCATGGGTCGGCCACGCGCGCTTTGTCGCTGTATGAAGACGCTCCAGTGCGCCATCGCAAACAATGCCGCGCCTGCGCTGTCGGCGATCCGCAACAGCAGAAAATGGAGCCGTGCATTCAAACCGCGACCGCACACGCTGACCGTCGGCGAAGGCAAAGGAAATCGAAGCGCATCCGGCGCGGCGCTCCGGCACACGCCGACACCCGCCCTTGCGGCTGCGCTCGAACCGCAGGGGTACGACTCGCAGATTTGGGTCCGGGTTGAATACCGACGCGATTTCAACGCGGCGCGTCGCGCCACC
>JBFGKR010000423.1:0-1957 GCA_041576575.1 Arenicellales bacterium
GATCCCCGGTCCATCGTCGATGACAATCAGGCGCATGCCCGGTCTGTGGCCCTGCTCCGTAACGGATTCGGCACACACTTCGATTCGTTCACGAGCCCACTTGAAAGCGTTGTCAAGCAGATTACCCATCACTTCCAACAGGTCACCCTCGTCGCCATAAAAACTCAGACCGGACGGCGCATTCACGACAACATTTACTTTTCGCTCTGCGTACACCTTGCGCAAGGAACCGACGATTTTATCAACGCTCTCCCTGACGTCGACCGGCGCCGCCAAGGTACGGCGACCAGCGGCTGCGGCTCGCCGAAGCTGATAGTCGACGATTTCCGCCATACGGTCGATTTGCACTGCAATCTCGTTACCGTGTTCCGGCTGCTTTGTCTCGACCAGGCCGCGAATTACCGCCAGCGGAGTTTTCAGACTGTGAGCCAGATCCCCCAAAGTGTTGCGGTAACGCTCGATCTGGCGCCGTTCGTTAGCGATGAAGGCGTTGATGTTACGCGTCAAACCGGACAGCTCTGTAGGATAATTTAGCTGGAGCGTGGACTGTTGTCCCCTTTCCACCGCCGCGACCTCGTCGGCGACGGACCTCAGCGGTGTAAGGCTCCATCGCAACACCGCGCCCTGCACCGCGAGTAGAACAACGACCGCCCCCCCGAGCCACAACCACAAGCTTCGTCGAAAACTCCCCACCTGGGCTTTGAAATCCGCCAGGTCCTCGGCGACCGTGAACTCGTAGTCTGAAGACCGTTGGCCGTTCAGCTCCCAGGACAACCCGAACCGCAACCAGAAGAGCTCAGCTTCGTCGTTTATCGAGATGCGCTCGAACACACTCGCGCCGGGAGACAGGCGTGATCGAGGCGGAAGACCCATTCCAAGGAGAGACTCGGAGCGCCACACCTCAACATTGCGGCTGTCAACGACACGCCCGTATAGACCCGAATCGGTCCTCGAGAAACGTGCTTCGGGCAAGTCCGACGGCACGATCAGGCCTCCGTCGGCGTCGACGTCGAAAGCCGCTAGTAAACCGTAGAGTTGCCCCTGCAGGTGATTGCGGACCGCCGTTTCCGCACTGCTTTGAAAAGCTCGATCGAGAACGAACCCCGTGATACCTAGAAAAGCCGCTGAAGCCACACTGGCAGCCAGTAACAACCGGCTGTTGAGCGAAAGTGTCACGATGTGCGAGAGAGTTTGAAGCGGTAGCCCCGCCCCCGGAGCGTTTCGATGGGTTGAATGCGATTATCTGGATCTAGTTTTTTTCTCAGCCGTCCGATAAAAACCTCGATGACGTTGCTGTCACGATCGCTATCCTCTTCATATATATGTTCGGTAAGTTCGGACTTGGAAAGCACCTTGCCCGCATGCAGCATCAGATATTGCAGTAAACGGTACTCGTAGGCGGTGAGGTTCAACGGCACACCGTCGACCGCAACTTCCTGTGTCGACGTATCGAGGGAAACCGGGCCGCATCGAATCGCGGAGCCGGCGACACCGGCTGCGCGGCGTACCAATGCCCGCACGCGCGCCAGCAATTCTTCCACGTGAAACGGCTTAACGAGATAATCGTCGGCCCCGGCCTCGAGACCGTCGACCTTTTCCTGCCATCGAGAGCGAGCGGTTAAAATCAATATCGGATAGGTGTGTCCGTCGGCGCGCAAACGTCGGATCAGCTCGATCCCATCGAGCACGGGCAGGCCCAGATCCACGATGGCGATGTCCAGCGGAAACTCTCTTCCGTAATACAGACCTTCCTCACCGTCTTTGGCCGCATCCACGACAAAACCTTCGTTTCGCAATCGGGCCGCAAGATGTTCCCGAATCCCCGCCTCATCCTCCACCACTAGCACTCGCATGATCAAATTATCGCGCGTACCGCATGTCGCTTTATTTATCGGGATCGATGTAAATATTTCGAACCCGCCCGCGTGGCGTGAGAATTTTTATTCGACACATCAAC
>JBFGKR010000424.1:0-1954 GCA_041576575.1 Arenicellales bacterium
ATTGCGAACGGTGAGAAGTGGACCGGCGACGTCATTGCGTGCATGGAACTTGCGGAATTTGTAGATCCGGAAACCTTTGCCATCTCGTCCAACCCGTGTCTGGGCGAAGAACACGGGTAGACCAGTCTCAAGAATGACAGCCACCGCAATAAGCAACATCAAAGGACTCAGAACCAACAGTCCGAGACCCGCAATCAGAACGTCACTGACCCGACGGATCCAATCGCTACGAACACTTTGATCGGACATGTTTAATTCCTCATCTTATCGTTTCTTATGTGCCGTTTTTTCATCCAGTTGATCAAACTTGAGCCAACTTTCTGAGTGTGACCACATTCAAGCAGCCGTTTCTGTCAACTGCTCCGGGCCCCGCGCCGACCCCCAGATGTCGCGGATCGATTGATGCCAGCCAATCGTCGGTTTCCATCCGAGAATATCTTGAGCACGACGGTAATCCGCGGTCTGCCACGGTACCAGCGATCCGTCGCTGGATGTGTGTGCCTTGTAAGTGACATTTCGTACGCCGGATTCCTTGATGAGCGCATTTACAAGATCATGGCCACTTCGGCTCGTTCCCGAGCCGATATTGTAATGCATCCTCGGTGGACTATCTTGAAGCGCAAGCGCAATGGCCCGCGCTAGGTCGCGGACATCGAGGTAGTCGCGGCGCGCGTCCAGTGGACCAAACTCTAGCTCAACCGGTCCAGCGGCGCGAGTGGCAGCCTGTAGCTGTCGCACGCAACGGCCGGCCAGCAGGCTGTCCGGCATGTTGGGGCCAAACAGGTTAAATGGACGAAGTTGGACGACATCTTGACCGCGCAAAGCCTGCCGGTTGGCAATTGCCGACTGCGCCAGTTTGGTGATCCCGTAGAAATCGACCGGCTGGCAAGGCGCAGATTCATCGAGAGGAATATCGCGTTCGGCGCTTCGCCCCAGTTCCGCGGACGAGCCGATCACT
This sequence comes from Arenicellales bacterium, assembly GCA_041576575.1. GTDB lineage: Bacteria > Pseudomonadota > Gammaproteobacteria > Arenicellales > JAANXG01 > CALZGZ01. The sequence goes on from JBFGKR010000424.1 coordinate 959, forward strand.
ACAGCTCGCGCTTCGGGAACGACGGACTCAAGATGAGCCAGTAGACGCTCGCATCCCACGGCGTTCACGGCGAGCAACTCGTTGAGCGAGGCCGTCTTCAGACTGGCTAGATGCACCACGGCATTCGGTCGCGAGGCCGAAACCACCGCCTCAATTTGCGTATCATCGCTTAAGTCGAGTTGAAACTCGTGATCCGGCGCTGCAGGCCACCAATCCCTGGAAACTGGGTTACGCGCCGCACCGAACAACAATGCTTCAGGAAAAATGCGTCGAAGCTCCGCGAGTACCCAGGGGCCGACAAAGCCGCTGTATCCTGTGACGAGAATCCGTTCGAACATTGCTACGCTCCGCGTTTGGGATAGGGACTGGCGAACCAATCACGTCGTTGATCCAGGCGCGGCTTTAGTGGCGGCGTGGACTTGTTCGATTGATTGCAAAAATGCTCGGCGTCCCGGACCCAGGGGAAACCACGTCGGATAACGCCACGCTTGGCGCAGTTACGCGGCGCTCCCCGACTGCCGTCGGGCACGAGTTCAGACACAACAAAACGCCCTACAGATTTCATCGCAACCTGGTCGACGTGTGTTGCTGCCGACCGGGTTATCCGTGCCTCGCACCCATCTTCGCTGAGAGAAGCGCAATATCCGACTCTCAACTCTTCACCGCTCATGGCTCGCGGCAGCCCCCGCGTTGGCCGCGGTGGTAGTCTCCGGGTGGGGAGTGCATCCGGCATACTACGCAGCATCGACGCGGGCAAATGAGGGCGACTGAACATCCCAAGTGAGCTCCTGGGCAGATTCGAAATCGTCGATCCGGCCAATGTCGAGCCAGATCCCCTCGTGAATGTAGCTGAATGTCGTCACGCCCCGATGGAGCAGGCATAGGATAAGATCGTCGAATCCGAACGGAACCCCGGTCGGTATGTAATTAAATACCTCCGGTTCCATGCAGTAGACGCCCATGCTTACTAGGTTCGAGAGGATAGGCTTCTCCTTG
>JBFGKR010000425.1:0-1948 GCA_041576575.1 Arenicellales bacterium
CCCCGCCCATGACGCCGATGAACATCAACTGGGGCCAGAACGTACTGCCGTAGAACCCGCCCAGGATGTAACCCAAGCCCAGAATAATCCCTCCCGCCATGACCACGACGGTAGGCCCGACTTTGGCCTGCCACTTTCCGGCTACTATCATTGTGGCCGCGAAGGTCGCCAAGCCGGCCGAGAAGATCCACGCCGTCTCGCTGGCAGAGAAGCCGTAGACTCCGTTGGCGTCGGCCAGGGCTCCCGTGAATACCGACCACGCGTATATCGCCCCGAGCGCCAGTTGAATGACGACGGCGCCCGCAACCACCCACCAGCGATTGAAAGGTCTTCGTTGTTCAATCATGCATACCCCCAAATTCGTTGTTGCTGATACATCTAACGAACGCTCCGTGTAAATTGATCTCCAGTTTTCGAGCCAGGTAAGACGAAAGCGCGCTGTTCGCCACGCTACGCTTATCAAAAGCGGACGTCGCCTCGGAGCAGCGGCACATCCCGGGAACCAGGAATCTCCGCGTCGATCAGAGGCTCTCCTACTTCTTGTTGGGTATCCCCGGACACTGGAACCGTCGCCCACATGCCGCCGGCCCGGGTGTTCAGGCGTGAGCCACTGCGAGCGGTCTTGTGTTACCCCCTAGCGCTATCGGTGCACGAACGGATAGCTTTAGTCGTCAACATAAGCTTAGACCAAAAAAAATCGAAGGGTTAAGCAGGCCCCCGGGGCGGTTTCGGTGCTACGAGGGCGGCGCGAATTGTACTACCGCGTTGGTAAACAGATTCCACATCGGCGCCTACACGCCGGACCGAGAACGCCGCCGGTTTACTCCGAAACGCGATGAATCGAGCCGGGGAACACGTCAACCTTGGCCAGCAAAGAGCGTGTGCGTGCAAGCGAACCTGCGGCACAGGTATGGACGAGCAACGACTGTGGAACACGCCCGCCTTGCGCGCACCCACCGGCGCAGCCGAACATCGCGCGACGGCACTGCAGTGCGGAAAGAATGGCGCCGCGGGCGTTCATTGTCGGCGGGCGGTGCAACACCGTCCAGCGCCAGTCGACCGTCGACGGCCTCCCGCACCCATTGCCGGAAACTCGCAGTCTCGAGCCGCCACGCGCTTGGTGCGACGTGCGATAGCCTTTGTTGCCAAAAGAAATCCGGCAAGGCTTGGGACACGCTCGGCCGCCCGAGCCGCGCTCCACGCCTACGATCGCCTGCCTTCGAGACGGTCCTGCGGGGCGTCCGGGTTGAAATCCGGGGTGATCGAGCTCTGTGAATCCAAACGCGCGGCATTGTATCTTTCCGTATTGCGACGCTCAGTAACCGCAGTCACACAAACAATCGGGATCAAAAAAAGAGAGAAACGAAAAACTTTGAAAGCGACACGGTTTCTGATACACGCAGAGCGAACAAGCGTCTCGTCGTTATAAACGGAATGCATTGCGAAATGACGCTTTGCAATCGGCTGTGGTGCTCGACTCATTCCGGAATTTACAGCTGCGCCTCGAGATTTGCATGAGCTTGGCGTGGCTAGGATCAACCGCGTCCGAATCGGTCGCCGTGAGGGGGCGAGGGGTATCCGCGACGTCATTCGACATTCCCGAGCCAAAGGAATACCATATTAACGAGCGGTTACTGGCACGAAAAAATACAAGCGTTAGCAGCGTGCCGGTGGTCTTCGGCGTTTGTATCTGGTGCCAATCCATTTTGCCTATCAACTACCCGTATGGCGGATCGTAACGGTGCATTATTGTGGGCGCAGCGCGTATTGCCGGCCCGAAGCTGGCTGGGTGAATTACGCGATAAACGCGTCCTGCGCACCGACGTCATTGCCGGCATTACCGTCGCGCTCGTCCTGATCCCGCAGTCCATGGCCTACGCCCAGCTCGCCGGGTTGCCGGCGTATTACGGTCTGTACGCCTCGTTCATGCCGCCTATGATCGCCGCCC
>JBFGKR010000426.1:0-1915 GCA_041576575.1 Arenicellales bacterium
GTCGGGGGAGTGACAGAATTTGCATTCTCCGGCGGCCATGATCCTGTTTATTTATTCCGGTTGGGGTGCACAGGATAACGAGATCTTCGGATGAACATAGCCCCTACAACGCTAACAGCTTGTCACGCCTGTATTCCAGCGCATCCTGGCGCGGCCAGAAACGTCTGTCTTTGGGCAGAATCAATTGCTGGCCTTCGAGTTGAATCAACGGCCCGTTGTCGGCGATGCGAGCGTCCACGGCTTTGGGCACGTACCACCGACAGTCCGGCCCCGGCGCAATGACGTGTTGATCCAGCGCCCAGTGAAAATTCGGCGTCAGGGCCATCCCGTTTCTGGGGTCGTCGTCCTGTACTTCGGCAAAGGGAATCAGATGCGCCGCTTGCACCATGACCAGATCCCCGGGCAAGAGAATACGAAGACCGCTGGCCGCGCACCGATAGTCGTAGGCTTCCGTGACCACGCGCCGAAAGGCGGTGTCGCGTGTCGCTTTCTCGTAAAGTTCAACCGCCGGCTCGGCCACGGCATGTTCCACCACGTCGCGAAGGTCCTTTTCATACCGATCCTGATCGATGAGCCGCAAGAGTTGCTTCCGGTGCGGGCCAAACCAACGCACGATCAGCGTTTGCCGCAACGCGTCCCGCGATTCGGCGTCTTGCAGGTACCCGTGGAGTTCGGGATCGAGACGCGCAAAATCGATGTTCTCTTCAATCGCCGCGTGGGAACGGGCGCTGCCCATCGATGCTACGACTGCTTCCCGCCCCGCCTTCGCCTGCAGGTGCCAGAATCCGTCGCCCTGCAAGTGAAAAAACGGAAAGTAGGGATTGGGGTGGTCCACGTCGGTTCGCACGACGTCGAATATTTCCAGATAACGGTCGAGCAGCGGTGGGCGAAACAGAATTTCATTTTCCGAAAGCAGTCCGGCCTCCGCCAAGCCAACGATGGCGAGCAGCATGCTCGGTTTGTGCGGGCTTTCATGGTCTCGCCGCCTGTTGACGTTCAGATGCTGAAATTTTTCGAGGTAGGCCGTCAGCATCACATCAAAAGTTGGTTTTTAAATTCGGGTAACTTATTTCAACAATCTCTGCATGCAACAGAATATTGCCAGTCAGTGAGGAACGCGTCGCCAAGTCTGTCGAGAGTTGGGGATCCGTCGCTGTTGGAAAACGGTGTGTGACGGATGAGCATGAATTGTTTCCTCCTCGTAACATAAACGTTCGTTGAATCGACGTCCTCAAGGAGCCACCTAAGAACGGTTGTTTGAGTTATTTAATAACTTACTTTAGTTAATTTATACAAGTATCTATTATTTATGATGATAAAATAAGTATTGATGATCGAAACGACCCATGGATTTTCGATAGGGGGTGGAGCACCGTTGCTCGATTACACCGATCATCCGCGTACCGCCGTCACGGAATTAATCCACCTAATCTATGAATGGTCTGGCCGCTACGCTCGTCGGTCGATGATCTAATTGGTGCACGACGCGGACTTAGAGCTGCACCGACAGATCTCGGTGGATGGCTTCGGCGGCGTTCTTGCCGGCGCCGGCTGCCAGGATGACGGTGGCGGCGCCGGTCACCGCGTCGCCTCCCGCGTACACCCGGTGGCGGCTGGTTTCTCCCTTCTGCTCGTCGACGATGAGGCCGCCCCAGGAGTGCGTCGCCAGTCCAGGCGTGGTCTTCGCCAGCAGCGGGTTGGGCGTGGTGCCGATGGAGAGCACGACGTTGTCCACGGGCAGCACGAACTCGGAGCCTTCGACGGGTACCGGTCGGGCGCGCCCGGATTCGTCGGGCTCGCCCAGCTCCATGCGCAGGCACTTCAGTCCGGCGACCCAGCCTTCGTCGTTGCCGATGACCTCCACCGGGTTCGTCAACCAGTGGAACTTCACGCCTTCCTCGATGGCGTGGTGGTA
>JBFGKR010000427.1:0-1852 GCA_041576575.1 Arenicellales bacterium
GAGGAGACGTCACCGCGGGTTTTAACAATCTGTCCGACTCGTACCGCAGTCGCGACAAATTAAAGATCCTGGCGATTGCCGATCTGGAGCGCGACAAGGAATTCCTGCCAGACGTGCCGACATTTAAAGAACTCGGTGTCGACGTAGACAACTCGAGTGTCAACTTTCGCGGTGTCATGGCGCCAAAAGGGACATCTCCCGATGTAATCCATATGCTCGCGGAAAAATTCCCGGTGATGTTCCAGGACAAAAAGGTCGCAAAAAAAATGAAAGAGGGCGGATCGCCTATGCGGGTGATGGCGCGTGACGACGTTGCCGCCATGTGGAAGGAGCGTCAGGCGTATTTGACCGATCTGCTCAAGGAACTGGTGAAGAAGTAGCGGATCGTGGTTCTACCGCTCATGGCGAATACCTGACGATGAACCAAACTCGTGTTTAGGTGCGAAAATTGGCCGGCCGGCAGTGAGCGTAAGAAATCAATGGTTGAAACGTCGCAAGACACCCGTGGTTCTCACCCGAAAGCGCAGAAGACCGCTGTCGTGCGCCTGATCGAGCGCGCGCGCGCCGCCCAACGCGCGTTCGAATCCTACAATCAGAACGAGGTTGACGAAGTCGTGACCGCGGTGGCGTGGGCCATCATGAACCCGGAAAACAACCGTGAGCTGGCAGAGATGGCGGTTCGGGAAACGGGTCTGGGTAACGTCGCGGACAAAATGAGTAAGAACCATCGCAAGACCAAAGGACTGTTGCGGGATCTGCGGGGTGTGCGAAGTGTTGGCGTGATTGCAGATCACCCCGATAGCGGCATCTTGGAAATTGCGCGACCAGTAGGCGTTATCGGCGCAATCGTCCCCTCTACTAATCCCGTCGCCACTCCGTTCAACAAAACCATCAACGCGCTCAAGGGACGAAACGCGATCGTTCTCGCTCCGTCGCCGAAGGGACAAAAGGTGTGCGCCCGAATCGTCGAGCTGATTCAGGGAGAATTGCATCGAGTCGGCGCCCCGCTCGAGTTGGTGCAAAAGCTTCCAGCACCGGTGGACAAGTCCGCGACCAAAGAGTTGATGCGCCAGGTGGATCTGGTGGTGGTGACGGGTTCACAGAGTAACGTGCGCATGGCCTACAGCAGCGGTACGCCGGCAATCGGCGTCGGCGCGGGAAACGTGGTGTCTATTGTCGACGAAAGCGCCGATATCGGCTCTGCGGCGGCAAAGATAGCGAGCTCCAAAACCTTCGATAACGCGACCTCGTGCTCGTCGGAGAACAGCATCGTGGTGCTGCGGTCGGTGTACCGAGCGATGCTGCAGGCGCTGGCGTCGCAAGGCGGCGTTCTGCTGGATAGGGGGGAAAAGCGCCGCCTGCAAAATGTCATGTGGGTGAACGGAAAGATCAACCGCGACGTCATTGCGAAAGACGCCGTCACCATCTGCCGGATCGGTGGACTGGAAAAGGCCGGCGCGCAGGCCCCGCGTTTCTTGATGGTGGAGGAACGAGACATCGGCCCGGACGCGCCGTTTTCGGATGAAAAAATGTCCCCGGTTCTCACCATTTACTGCGCCCGGGATTTCGACGAGGCCTTTGTCACAACGCGAAAGATTTTCGAAGTTCAAGGACTGGGGCATTCCGTCGGTATTCATACGACCGTGGACGAGCAGGTCATGCGTCTGGGACTCGAGATGCCGGTATGCCGAGTGATCGTCAACCAGGCCCACTGTTTCGCGACGGGGGGAAATTTCGATAACGGGTTGCCTTTTTCGCTGTCCATGGGGTGCGGGACATGGGGCCGGAACAGCATCTGCGACAATCTCAACTACCGGCATTTCCTAAACATCACTCGAATAGCGCGCACCAC
>JBFGKR010000428.1:0-1831 GCA_041576575.1 Arenicellales bacterium
CCTATTTCGATCTCGTAAGAGCGAGCATCGTGGGAATGTCGACGACGAAGAGGGTGCCGGGGAGTCGGTCACGATCGGTTCAGGATTTTTAGAATCGTGTTGCAGTTCGTCGCGCGTCGGTCAGTGCGACATTCACGAAATCGGATTCGTAGGTCGACCCATGGGATCTAATTGCGGCGTTATCGATGCGCGACGGCAGCGGGGCTTCACGAACAGCAACTGTGCGTCGCCTATGACGCGCTCCAAGAATCCGCCTTCGCAATAGCAAAGATAGAATTCCCACATGCGCACGAACGTATCCGTATAACCCAGCTCGCGCACGCGAGGGAGGTTGCTCCGGAATCGCTCACGCCAATGGCGCAAGGTGGTGGCGTAATGAGGACCGATGTCCTCGAGGTGGAACAAGCGCATGTCTGTGGCGCGCGCGACCGCCTGAGTGATCGCCGCTATCGAAGGAATAAAGCTGCCGGGAAAAATGTACCGTTGCATAAAGTCTACCGAACGTTTCGCCGTCTCATAACGTTGATCGGAGATGGTGATCGCCTGGAGCAACATCAAGCCGCTGGATTTGAGCAGACGGCTGCACTTTTCGAAATAAGTCTCCAAATACTGATGTCCAATCGCCTCAATCATTTCGATGGATACCAGTTTGTCGTAGGAGCCGGTGAGGTCGCGATAATCCTCGAGCAGAACGGTGACGCGAGCCGTTAAACCGGCTTCACGGACCTTGTGTACGGCGAACTCGTACTGTTGCTTCGAAATCGTAGTCGTGGTCACTCTGCATCCGTAGTGCTTCGCAGCGTGGACGGCGAATCCTCCCCAACCGGTGCCGATTTCCAATAGATGGTCTCGCGGTTCCAACTCCAACTTGCGGCAGATTCGATCGAGTTTCGCCAAAGAAGCCTCCTTCAAACCGGCGTCCGGGTGCGGAAACAGCGCGCTGGAGTACATCATGGTCTCGTCGAGAAACAACGCGAACAGCTCGTTGCCGAGATCGTAGTGCGCGGCAACGTTACGCCTGCTCCCGCTTCGGGAGTTTCGGCGCAACCAATGCGACAACTTCTGCAACGGCGCCGTAATCCGGGTCGCACGATCATCCATCGCGTCAAGCACGTGACGGTTGCGCAGCAGCAGTCGTACCGCTGCGGTCAGATCCGCGCATTCGAATTGACCCGCCATGTAGGATTCCCCGGCGCCGATGGTGCCGCCGATGGCGACGTGCCGGTAAAACGCGGGATGACGCACGACGACGGTTGCGTGAAGTCCGTCGCGTCTCAACGAACCGAAATGGTGGGCTTCCCCCTGATCGTGGACGATCAATGAACCGTCAGACATGCCCCGCAGTCGATTTATTAATGCCTTTTTAGCCATACGATCCAGGAAACCGGTCGCTTGACCTCGGGAAAACTCGTTCTTGTCAGTTGTGAGGATGGCCTTCATGATGCAAGTCCGTGGTGTTGGTGACGGAATCCCGCTTGTCGGGATAGTTATAGAAAGGAACGCGCTTCAACCACAATCGCAGCGCTTGATAATAGATAGCGCCGATAACCTTCACGGTCATCAATGGATATAGGACCAGCATCCCTGTGAGACTCGAAGTCGTAATCGGGCGACGGCGCAGCGTCAACGTGGCGTCAAAGATCTTCTCTCTGGACTGGTAGCTTTCCATGTGCACCGAGAGATCTTCATTGGGGGCGGAAAAACGCCAGTCGTAATCAATGCGCATGGGCATGAACGGAGATACGTGGAACGATTTCTTTAGTTGAAAACGCTTATGGCCGTGTTGACCGGAGTCCTGTTCAGCGCTGAGCACATAGCAGTGACGTTCACC
>JBFGKR010000429.1:0-1798 GCA_041576575.1 Arenicellales bacterium
CCCCTGCTCGTATCCGGGGGCTGTCGTGTCATCACGCCCTATTTGCGCGGATATGGCCCGACGCGATTCTTATCTTCGGCCACGCCGCGGTCGGGCCAACAGGCAGTACTGGCGCATGATCTCATTGCATTCATGGATGCGCTCCGGATACGGAGCGCCGTGCTTGCCGGATACGATTGGGGAGGGCGCGCCGCGTGTATCGTTGCCGCCCTTTGGCCCGACCGCGCCCGAGCACTCGTATCGGGTGGCGGCTATAACATTCAAGACATCCCGGGGTCTATGCATCCTAACACGCCGGACAACGAATATCGCTTGTGGTACCAATATTATTTTCACTCGGAACGGGGCCGGGCGGGGTTGGCGCGATATCGTCGCGAGTTGTGCAGACTCTTGTGGCGGCTCTGGTCTCCAACTTGGCGCTTTGACGATGATACCTTTAATCAAACGGCCGTCTCTTTTGACAATCCTGACTTTGTCGATGTTGTCGTTCACTCGTACCGGCATCGCTTCGGGTGTGCGGCCGGTGACCCCGCCGTCGAAGAAACGGAGCAATTGCTGACGATGCAACCAAAAATATCGGTGCCAACAATCGCGCTCGATGGGGATGCCGACGGCGTCGCATTTAAGGACGGATCGATACGTCATCATCGCTTCTTTACCGGCAGGTATGAACGCCGAGTGATACGTGATGTCGGTCACAACATACCTCAGGAAGCTCCGCAGGACTTCGCAGATGCGGTGTTGGCGGTCTTGTAAGCGGGCGGCAGCAAGCCCAGCACTACGGCGACGTCTTTGTAGTGCACGCAGCCGCTGGTTAAGCGAGCGTGGCGCATTTCGTCACGCCGTTCGCTGCGCTCGTAACGGGCGGGACGTCCGCAATTCTGATCTAGTGCGGCTCCAGTCGACAGCAGAGTAATTCAGCGCACATCGACTCCAGTATGATACCTGGTTGGCCCAACGTGGCCCGCTGCGGCGTCAATACGCCAAGCCTCCCGAGTACGACTCAGATACACGGCGTCCTGCGGATGATGCCCGTCCTTTTCGGTAGACGTCGAATGTTTGCGCCGGCTGTTCGGTTGTGTGCGGGACAGTCGTATGCCCCGCAACGATGCTGTGATTGACCTGGGCACCGCTAATGCTGGGTGGTTTCACTTGCCGAGTAGAGATTGATTGAGATCGGCGCGATTCCGCGTGTTAGTCGAAAACGATCGTCTTGTCTCCGTGAATTAATACGCGATCCTCGATGTGGTAGCGCAGGCCACGAGCAAGCACCGTGCGTTCCACGTCGCGACCGAGTCGAACGAAGTCCTCGATAGTGTCGTCATGCCGAACGCGCAGGACGTCTTGTTCGATTATGGGGCCCGCGTCCAGTTCCTCGGTTACGTAGTGGCAGGTCGCCCCGATCAGCTTGACGCCTCGCTCGTAAGCCTGTTTATAAGGCTGCGCTCCAACAAAGGACGGGAGAAAACTGTGGTGAATGTTAATTATGTTTGACTCGTATTGTCGACAAAGCGAAGTCGGAAGGATCTGCATGAACCTCGCCATGACTATTAACTCCGGTTGCAATTTTCCTAATACTTCCTCGATGGCCCCGAACGCGGCGGCCTTGTCTTTTTTGGGGATCGGAACGTAGTAGTAAGGCAATCCGTACCAACGTACGTGTTCGCGCAGATCCTCATGATTTGATATCACACCGCTGATATCTATGTGCATTTCGCCGCTGTGCCATCTGTGCAGAAGATCCACCAGGCAATGTGGCTGCCGACTCGCCATCAGCACTACGGGTCGACGTACGGTC
>JBFGKR010000430.1:0-1793 GCA_041576575.1 Arenicellales bacterium
AAGGCGGAACCCACCTGACCGGTGCATCCAAAAATTAGAATCTTCACTGCCCGCGACCCAATGTTCGGATCACTCCAGAACTACGTCCCGCAAGCGCACGCCTTGGGCATCTTTCTCCGACACGATGGGCGCCTCCACAGGCCAGTCGACACCGATATCCGGATCGTTCCAGATAATGCAGCGGTCCTGTTCGGGGGCGTATAGCGTCGTCACTTTATAGAGCACATCCGCGGCTTCGGTGGTTACGCAAAATCCATGGGCGTACCCCCCCGGCACATACAATTGTTTGCGGTTTTCGGCGGAAAGCAGCACGCCTACCCATTGACCCCGGGTCGGAGAATGCGGCCGGATGTCCACGGCCACATCAAATATTTCACCCGACACGACACGGATCAGCTTGCCCTGCCATTGTGGATATTGATAGTGCAACCCCCGCAACACGCCGTAGCGCGAATACGAGTGATTATCCTGCACGAAGGACTCGGGCAACCCCGCCGCGGAGGCATCGCGCGCGTTAAAGGTCTCCATAAAGTATCCACGCTCGTCTCCAAACAATTGCGGGGTAATGATCTTTACCCCCACCAATTTCGTATCCTCGACCTTTATCACCTGCGACTCTCGTCAACCAAAGATTAACACTGCAAGAAAAACTGCAGAAACGTAATGGAATGTTTGAACTTTTGCAAACCACCGGCGGAAGCGCCCCGACTTTGATCCCACGTGGCCTGCTAACTTCGGGTGCATCAGGGTGGTTGTGATTCATCTGGTGCCTCTCGATTACGGCCACGTGCGTAGAGCTTGAGCGCCGCGAACACGCAATCGTTGATCGGCGTCTCGACCCCAAGTTCTTGGCCCATGCGTGCGACGGCGCCCGAAAGCCACTCGAGTTCCAGACGATTACCACGCTCAAGATCCTGATGCATCGATGAAGTCATTTCCGCGGGTAGCGTATCTATGAACGACAACCGGTCCTTCACGTAGGCGTCATCGAGCTCTACTCCCTTGGCACGAGCGACCGCCAGGGTTTCCGACATCAGGCGTATAAGCATCATCCGGGTATCCACGTCTTCCCGCACCGGTCCAATGCCCCGGCGCGTGACCGTGGTCGCACCGCTGAGGCCGACCAGGAACACATACTTCTGCCACAGGGCCCTTACGATGTGATCGGAAAATTCCGCGTCCACACCGGCGAGACCAAATGCCTCGAGCAAGGCCGCACCGCGTTGGCTGCGCCGGCCGTCGAGTTCCCCGAAGACCAATTTCGCCATGGTGCCGGTGTGACGGATGACGCCCGGCGCGGCGATCACGGCCGAGATCTGCGCCAACCCGCCCATGACGTGTGAGCTACCCAGGATCGCACTCAGACGTTGCTCTGCGTCCACGCCGTTTTGCAAGGAAACCACCGCCGTTTGCGGGCCTAGCAACGGGCGAATGGCTTCGCCCGCGGTCTCGGTGTCCCACAGCTTGGTTGTGAACAATACGTAATCAACAACGCCGATCTCAGCCGGCGAATCCGTGGCCTTCCCCGGATGGATGTGGAGGTCTCCAAGGCCGCTTTGCACGCGCAGACCTTCGCGGCGAATAGCCGCGAGGTGTGCGCCCCGCGCGATGAAGGTCACGTCGTACCCAGCGGCCGCCAGACGACCCCCAAAATAGCCGCCGACGCCTCCCGTTCCCATGACGCCTAGTTTCATTCCATTGCCAGCCTCGCCGACGACGATCTGCCGTCAGCGCCGATGACATACGCCGCGTTGCCGACGTTGTGAAAGAGTTTCACGATGTCCCCGTAGTCC
>JBFGKR010000431.1:0-1766 GCA_041576575.1 Arenicellales bacterium
CGGGGCCGCGTTACACGTCCTATCCCACCGCGGTTCAGTTCCAAGAGTCGTTTACTCCGAAGCTCTACCGCGACCGAGCGAGGCAGACGAACCGCGTGGAAAACCCGCGGCCACTGTCGTTGTACTTCCATATTCCGTTTTGCGACACCGTTTGTTTTTACTGCGCGTGCAACAAGATCGTGACCAAAAACCGCAAACGCGCGGTTCCCTATCTTGAACATATGTATCGGGAAATCGCGTCCCAGGGAGAGCTTTTCGACCGCGAGCGCACTGTCGATCAATTACATTGGGGAGGCGGGACCCCGACTTTTCTGAGTCACGCGCAAATGATCGAGCTCATGCGTGTCACCGGTGAGCGCTTTAAATTGCGCGACGACGATGCCGGGGAATACTCAATAGAAGTTGATCCGCGGGAAGCCGATGCCGAAACGATCGCGCTCTTGAGAGAACTGGGTTTCAATCGACTGAGTTTGGGAGTGCAGGATTTCGAGCCCAAAGTACAAAAAGCGGTCAATCGAATCCAGACCGAAGAACAAACTTTTGAGGTCATGAACGCCGCGCGCGAGGTCGGATTCAAATCCATTAACGTGGACCTGATTTACGGTCTCCCTTTTCAGACCCGTGAAACCTTTGCAGGTACCATCGATCGCATCATTGCCGCCGACCCGCAGCGACTGTCCGTATTCAACTACGCGCATCTGCCGAATCTTTTCAAGACGCAACGTCAGATAGACGCAGAACAACTCCCGCCGCCTGCGGAAAAGCTCGCCATATTGAAAACGACCATCGAGCGTTTAACCGCCGCCGGTTACGTGTACATTGGCATGGATCATTTCGCCAAGCCGGACGACGAGTTGGCGATTGCCCAACGTGAGGGCAAGCTTTATCGTAATTTTCAGGGCTATTCGACGCACTCCGATTGCGATCTAATCGCCATGGGCGTTACCGGCATCGGCAGCGTCGGGAACACGTACAGTCAGAATCTGCGCGTCCTGGACGACTATTACGAGCGGCTGGACGCCGGCGAGTTGCCCATCTTCCGCGGCATAGAACTCAACCACGACGACCTGTTGAGACGCCACGTCATCGGCGAATTGATCTGTCACTTCCGAGTTCGCCGCGACGATGTCGCCAAACGCTTCGACGTTGACTTTGATTCGTATTTTGAAAGGGAAATCGAAGCTCTACAGAAAATGGAAGACGATGAGCTGGTGTCGGTTGCGGGCGACGCGATACGGGTCTCTCCCAAGGGCCGCTTGCTGATCCGCAATATCTGTATGGTGTTCGATGCCTACCTGCGTCGAGCAGGCGAGGGACAAAGCTTTTCCAAAGTGATCTGAGCGGGCCAGTAACCCCGCGGGGAAGCACGCTACTGCTTGGACGGACGCATATTGTTCAGAAAATCGGCGAACGCGACGCGGTGTCGGTCCACCGTCCTAGTTGGACCATACAGTTGTACGAATAGATTGCCCTTGGGAGTCTCTACGATTGCGGCGATGAGAATGTGGTCCTTGAGGACTTGACCGCTTGCGCCCATGCCCACGCCGCGGCTGTAGTCGCCCTGGTATTCGGCGGTGGTCACCCGGAGGTTCTCCACGGTGTATCGTTTGATGATGGGTTCCGGCGATACGCCTTCTGGTGTGGAAAATTGACTGCGCCAGCGAGCTATGTTGGCATCGACGGAGCCGCCCTGCGCGATTCCGAAAAAATACACGACAAGATGCGCCGCCAATTCCTCGGACTCCCCGGGTAGCCGGTATTGATAC
>JBFGKR010000432.1:0-1716 GCA_041576575.1 Arenicellales bacterium
GACTCATCATCGGCGGCGAATACCGACTCGACGTCGTGAGAGACAGCAGGGACGCGAGCGCGGGCGCGTGTTCTACGATCGGAAGCCCCAGGACTTCCAGCACTGCCTCTAACTTGTCGAGCTTACGCTGCGCGTCGTCGTCTTTCGTAAAACGCAGGCCGCGCTCGAGCTGGTCGATAACGGGATGGAAAGCACTGCTTCGGTGAAAAGGCGAACAGAAATACAGCACGCGATTGCGCAGCTCACCTTCCAAGCGATTCTGCACACCGCGAACGATGCGTGACTTACCGATACCGGCTTCGCCCGACAGCAGCACGACTTGGCCGTCGCCATCTTTCGCCTGCGTCCAACGTTTCAGAAGCAGACTGATTTCTTCATCGCGCCCCACGAGTGGGGTGGTCTCCCTGTCCGTGCGCCCCCCCAAACGATCCAAGGTAGCGCACTCCTCTCGCAATCGATAGACGGCGACGGGTTCCGAGATACCTTTGAGTTTTTGTGGACCGAGTTCATCGAAATCGAACAGGCCTTCAACCAAACGCCTGGTCGCGGCACTAACGACGACGGTGTTGGGCTTCGCCAGCGACTGAAGACGCGCCGCGACGTTCGGCGTTTCACCAACGATCGCTTTTTCTTCGACGCGCTCGCCGCTTCCTAGATCGCCTGCGACGACCAGACCGGTCGCAATTCCAATGCGAACGGACAAGGTCATTCCCGGTGGTGCGACATGAGATTTTGGAACGTTAAACGCCTCGACGATGCCGAGTCCGGCGCGCAACGCCCGGTGCGCATCGTCCTCGTGGGCGTGGGGATATCCGAAGTAAACCAGAATTCCGTCCCCCATGTATTTGGCGATGTGACCGTCAAATCGATTCACCACTTCGGCACAGAGATCCTGGTAGCGCACCAGCAAGTCGCGCAATTCCTCCGGGTCGAGCCGCTCCGACAACGCAGTCGACCCCACGAGATCGCAAAACATCACTGTCAACTGGCGACGTTCGGCTTCCAGTTTGCGTCCTACTTGCGCCTCGGGCGGACTAATGCTTCCTTGTTTCTCGACCGGCGAGCCGCACGCACCACAGAAACGCGCGTCGCGTGACAGCGGCGCTCCACAATCATCACAAAGTTGAACTAATCGGACCCCACAACCGGAACAAAACTTGGCATCCGGACGATTCTCTCGTGAACACTCAAAGCACCGCATGGAGCTAATTGCACGCGCCGCCGTTTTCGATCTTGCCCCAGCCCCTTGGGGCTGCCCGCCGGTCTTCGACGAGCGCCGCCGCACGAATACGCCTAGCGCAGCAATCCGCACGCCACCCGAATCGGGTGACGGACGCTGTAGCTGAGCGCACCACAGCTTCTGCCATAGTTCCTGCGAGCCTCCGCGTCGCCCTTGCGGCGGTGATTCACGCAAAGTTGATAGGCGTACCGCGTGCCCCACTAGTGACAAACACCGGGGTATGCTCGATGCTACTCCTAACAAATGTGACTGTACAATCGAGCTTCGGAACACGCGGGACGAGGTCGTGCTCAAGCCCTTTCGAGCCACGTAAAATCGAAGCATATAGTTCGCAAATCTAGCGCTCTTGCCGCATCCGCTTGTGCAATGCGACGGGGCGCCCGCGGCCGCGCATCCTCAGGTTGAGGAGCTCCACCGCCACCGAAAACGCCATGGCGAAGTAGATGTAACCCTTGGGAATGTGCATGTCGATGCCC
>JBFGKR010000433.1:0-1711 GCA_041576575.1 Arenicellales bacterium
GTTGTCTCGTCAGCAGGGGGGGCGTCACCTTCGGAAGACGTCGTCAATGCGTTACTGGAGACTTTGGAAAAAGGGGACTCGGCGCAAAAAGAAGAATTGCAACCCGCCATCAGTCTGATCGTTCTTGCGTATCTGACCAAAGCGCGGCGCCCCGACGGTGGTCTTCTCGACCCCGTTGCGGAGTTTCATCTTGCGAATGGGGCGATCATTGAGAGCGTCAATCCGCTTGCGGATGTATCCGAGCGGGGACTGCGACAGTCCTACGGATGCATGGTCAATTATCGATATGATCCGGATACAGTGGTGGCCAACCACGAGCGCTTCGTCAACGCCGGAACGATCGCGATGTCGAAGCCCTTGGCAAAGGATTTTCAGAAAATCAATTCGTTGTTGGACAAAGCGGCCTGAGGGTCGCGATGAATACGCAAGCGCCGTACCCAATGCCTAGTCATCGATGCGAGATCCGGGAATTTCGTAGGGAAGCTCTGCATGATTTCTCCATGAATCATCCGAGCGCGAAAAACGAAAAGTGCGATTTTCGGTTTTCTCCGCAGTTCAATGGCTTTTTCGTGGAACTACATCGCCGCGTCCTATTACCGCAGGAATCTCCGAATCAATCAGAACTTCCTTCGCTATTCCAAATGGAGGCAATGTTTCATGGCACTCTCACTGACATCGCCGGCCTTCGAGCCGAATGCGCACATACCCGAACGCTACACCTGCGACGGTAAGGATATTTCACCGCCTTTGGAATGGGATGGCGTGCCGGATGCCGCCAAGGCGTTGGTTTTGATCGTGGACGATCCCGACGCGCCGGACCCCGCGGCCCCTAAGATGACCTGGGTGCACTGGGTTTTGTACAACCTGCCTGCGGAGAGCAGGGGTTTGGACGAGGGGGTGGACAGCCGGGAGTTACCCGCGGGCACCAGAGAAGGTGTCAACGACTGGCGGCGCACGGGTTACGGCGGGCCCTGTCCGCCGATCGGACGTCACCGTTATTTTCACAAGCTGTATGCGCTCGACGTGGAACTCCCGGACATGGGTGAAGCCACTAAACGCGACCTCGAACGCGCGATGGCGGACCACGTCATCGATCGCGCGGAGCTCATCGGGACGTATCAACGTTAAATCGTCGGCGTGAAGCGTGCGGAGACGCTGGTCGCACATTATCGGTTTTGATGACGGCGCGTTCGATCGCGAACATCGCGGAGACGTGTTGGTGGTGGGCGCGGTGTTTTCCGATCTGCGCTTGGAAGGCGTGTTGTCCGGCAAAGTGAGGCGCGATGGAAGAAATGCCACCGACGTGATAGTA
The DNA here is from genome assembly GCA_041576575.1 of Arenicellales bacterium. GTDB lineage: Bacteria > Pseudomonadota > Gammaproteobacteria > Arenicellales > JAANXG01 > CALZGZ01. The sequence continues at coordinate 1,313 of JBFGKR010000433.1, forward strand.
GGCATGATACAGCAATCGCGCTTCTCCGCTCATCTGCAGGCGGTGTTGTTGCAAGGTGTGGCGCTGGCTGGGTTCAACGTGGTGGATCTGAATCGCGTGCACGATAGCCTGGCCGTGCCGGTCGTGGCGGTTGCGCGCAAACCGCCGAACTATACGGCGATAAGACGGGCGTTGCTCGGCAAAGTCCGCGGAGGACGGCGCAAGTGGGGGCTTATCGAAGCACTCGGTCCCATGGAGCCCGTGGCCGGCGTATACGTACAACGGATCGGTATGGGTTTGTCCGACGCCGAAGCCGTCATCCGTCGCTTTTCGATACACGGCGCACTGCCGGAGCCCGTTCGAGTGGCCCATCTCATCGCCAGCGGGATCACTCGGGGAGAAAGCCGACACCGGGCATGA
>JBFGKR010000434.1:0-1701 GCA_041576575.1 Arenicellales bacterium
CTTGGTCACCACGTCGCGCTTGGTCATGATGCCCCATTCGCCGCCGCGGGTCGGCTCCACCAGGATGTAGCTGATGTCGGCCTCGCGCATCTTGTGCATGGCGTCGTCGACGATCGTGTCCGCGGGAACGCTGATTATCGGCGACATCACTCCGGCGGCGGTATTTGGCTGACGCCCGGATTCCTTCATAGCCTGCAGCGGGTCGCTGACGCGGCGTTGCTCGCGGGCTTTGCGCTCGGCGTCGAGAGAGGCGCGGCGTTCGCGTTCAAATCGCGCGAGGTCGTCCGCATCACCGGTAATCTTAGCGATGAGGGCGTCGCCAAAGGTGCTGGTGGAGACCGTGTGGGAACCCTCCATCTGCCGCGCGAAATCGTAGGTTACGAATTTATCGCCGATGACCTGTGGATAGGCGGCGTTGATGAGATCCGCAGCTTCCTTCCACCCCATGTATTCGAGCATCATCACACCCGACAACAGCAACGAACTGGGGTTGACCTTGTTTTGGTTGGCGTATTTAGGTGCGGTGCCGTGGGTTGCTTCAAATACGGCGACGAAGTCGCCGATGTTCGCCCCGGGCGCGATTCCGACGCCGCCCACTTCCGCTGCTACCGCGTCCGAAAGGTAATCGCCGTTCAAATTCATCGTCGCCAACACGTCGAATTCCGCGGGGCGCAGCTGCAATAATTGAAATATGATGTCCGCTATGCGGTCCTTGAGAACGATCTTCTCCGCTGGCCGTTTTCCCCCGTAGATATTGTACAAATCCTCTTCGGTGATGACCTTGTCGGCAAATTCCTCCTTCGCGAGTTCGTAACCCCAGTTGCGAAAAGCGCCCTCGGTGAATTTCATAATGTTTCCTTTGTGCACCAGGGTTACGCTTTCGCGGTCGTTGTCGATGGCGAACTGGAGAGCTTTGCGGATGAGTCGCTTCGAACCAAACGGGCTCACCGGTTTTATGCCCAGCCCGGCGTCCTCGAAAAATTTGGCGCCCATCTCCTTGCGCAAAAAATTCGCGAGCTTTTCGTTTTCTTCGCTGCCGCTTTGGTATTCGATGCCGGCGTAGACATCCTCCGTGTTCTCGCGAAAGATCACCACGTCGACCTGGTCCGGCCTTCGCATGGGCGACGGTACATTTCTGTAGTAACGAACCGGACGCACGCAGGCGTACAAATCCAGCTCTTGACGCAGGGAGACATTGAGTGAGCGGAATCCTCCGCCGACAGGGGTCGTCAGAGGACCCTTGATGGCAACGATGACGTCGCGGATGGCGTCCAGTGTTTCCGACGGGAAATAGTCGCCTCCGAACAATCCGGCGGCTTTTTCACCCAGGTACATTTCGCACCAGTGGACCTTACGCTTGCCGCCGTAGGCCTTCTCCACGGCGGCGTCCCAGACCTTGAGGCTCGCGTTGGTGATGTCGGGACCGATTCCGTCGCCCTCGATGTATCCGATAATGGGCTGATCCGGAACGCGAAGTTTTCCATTTTCAACGGTGATTTTCTCTCCAGAGGCCGGCATTTTGATATGTTGATATGACATTGTTGCTGTTCTTTAGACCTGAAAGTTGATCGTGAATTTAGTCCGTGTTGAGCATCGTGCAATCCCCGACGACCGTATACGGTTGCGGCGACTCGCCGCCGCTCCGGATCGGATTCCGCAGCCGTAGCCTTGGACCGTGCCGGGCAACCTCCGGGGTGCACA
>JBFGKR010000435.1:0-1680 GCA_041576575.1 Arenicellales bacterium
CTTTTAAGACTACAACAACTCAACGGGTGACTTAAATTTTCGGGTAACTAGGTGGCAACACCACAACAATTTGGAGATGTAACGATGAAACAACGTGGTTTTACTCTTATCGAACTCATGATCGTGGTGGCGATCATCGGTATCCTAGCCGCGATCGCGATTCCCGCGTATCAGGACTACACGATTCGCGCGAAGGTGTCGGAAGGCCTCGCCCTCGCTGCCCCGGCGAAGACCGGCGTAGCCGAGTATTACGTGTCGACGAGCAATCTGCCGGGCGACAACTCCTCGGCGGGTATTGCCGCGGCGGCGGACATCACGGGTGATTACGTCGAGTCAGTAGCGGTGGGTGCCAGCGGCGTCATCACCATCACCTTCAACAGCGCCGAAGCGAAGATCGACGGCGACCAGGTTTCATTGACGCCGAGCACCAGCGCGGGGTCGGTGAACTTCACCTGTGCTTCTGTCAGTATCGAAACGCGGTATCTACCGCCCGAGTGCCGCTGATCTAGGCTCACTCAGTTAGTACAACTAGTCAACCATACAGACCCCGGTATCAGCCGGGGTCTTTTTTTCACGACTCAAGCTTCTTGAACACAAGCCTCAAAGATGCAGTGCTCCGCGGCGCGCCTGCCCTCGCGCTCGTCGCGGTGCTCGTTACCACCTGGATCGTCTATACACCGGGCCTGCGCGGAACGTTCCTGCTCGACGATGCGCCCGCACTCATGGGTCTGCAGACGATCCACAACGCGGGAGACGCCTACCGCTACGTCTTGAGCGGCCACGCCGGACACCTCGGTCGACCCGTCTCCCTGGCTTCGTTTCTCCTGGACGACAACGGCTGGCCGACTTCCCCTTACCGCTTCAAGCGCACCAATTTGCTGATTCACCTCTTGAACGGCGCGCTGCTCGCCTGGCTCACTTTGTTGATATGCCGGGTGATCAACAGGGACCGTGAGCGCCTGAATCAGATCATCGCGGTCGCCGTGATGGCCATTTGGCTGCTGCATCCGTTCAATGTCTCGACGACCCTCTACATCGTGCAGCGCATGGCGCAGCTTTCCACGCTTTTCACGATCGCCGGCCTGCTGGCGTACGTCCATGGACGAACGATCGTCGCTGTGCGTCCACGGACCGGCTACGTGTGGATGAGCGCGGGCATCGTCGTCGGTGGGGCGTGCGCAGTACTGAGCAAGGAAAACGGCCTGCTCATCGTTCTGTTTGCCCTCACGATCGAACACTTGTTACGGCGTGGGGGAGGTCTGGCGGTGCCGCGCGGATGGCGCGCTTGGGCTTCCGTGTTTGTCTACGCCCCGGTATTTCTTTTCTTGGTCTGGATATCTTGGCGCTTTTCCGCCCTTCAAGAGGGTTTCGATAACCGGCCGTTTTCCGCCGCAGAACGCCTGCTGACCGAGGCCAGGGTATTGTTCGATTATATCTCTAACATTATCGTTCCAGTGCGCCAGGGCACGAGCGTCTTCCACGACGATTTCGTGATTTCACGGTCCCTGACGGAGTCGGCGTCGACCTTACCCTCCGTAATCGGCGTGCTTTGCCTCGCGTTGATGGCGTTCCTATCGCGACGACGTTATCCGCTCCTGTTTTTTGCTGTTTTTTGGTTCTTTGTCGGGCACCTGATCGAATCCACCGTCTTGCCCTTGGAAATCTACTTCGAACATCGCA
>JBFGKR010000436.1:0-1676 GCA_041576575.1 Arenicellales bacterium
CGCCGGGGCGGCCGCCCCGGCGAACAGGTCATTGCGTTTCCATTAGCCTAGCCACGGGCGCCTCTGCCCCTCACTTCGCCGTGCCGCCATGGGCCCCGGGCGCCACCTGGAACCCGCGGCGGTGAGACGAGGCTCACCTTGGCAGCGGCGTCTGCACATCGCAGTGGGACCCGGCTCCGGCTCCGGCTCCGCGAGTCCCGCCTCTGGGCAGCGGGTGCACAGAAATCCCTTGACACTGACGGCATTCGCGTGCTCAATGCGCGCGTTTTCGACCTCCCCAAAAGCGAGGCCCCAAAGTGGCGAAACAAAGGGAAAGTACCAAACCGCCCAACAAGAAAGCGCGAGCCAAAGCGGCGTTGCGCGGGTCGATCGGGCCGGTGGAAGACCTGGAGACCTACGTCAAGGCAGATTGGTGGCGGGATATTTTCAACGCCAACTACCTGCGCACCGACGGGGATGTGGTCGAGGACCCGGATATTACGACGGCGGAAATCGACGCGTTCCTCAGCATGGTCGATGTTGCGCCCGACGCGTGTATTCTCGATTTGTGCTGCGGTCAAGGTCGGCACGTCTTAGAGTTGGCGCGGCGCGGCTATACCAACTTGTGGGGCGTGGATCGGTCGCACTATCTCGTCTCGCGCGCCAAAAGTTTGGCCCGTCAGCAGGACTGTGGGGCGGTGTTTCGCGAGGGCGATGCCCGAAAGCTGCGCTTCTCCGATGACAAGTTTGATCTTATCTATCTCGCCGGCAACAGCTTCGGTTACTTCGAATCCGTCGAGGACGACATTGCCGTACTGCGGGAAGTTCGCCGTTTGCTCAAACCCAAGGGGCAATTGCTGATTGACTTCACCGACGGGGATCATCTGCGCCGTCATTACGAGCCGCGCAGCTGGGAGTGGATTGACCGGAATTACTTCGTGTGCCGCGAACGATCCCTGTCCAAAGACGGGGAACGTTTGATTTCGCGAGAAGTCATTACGCATACCAAGAAAGGCGTGGTCGCCGACCAGTTTTACGCCGAGCGACTCTACAACACTGAGCAGTTGAACGTCCTGCTTGTCGAAAATGGATTCGATATCGCCGAATCGAAGCCGATGGTGACGGCGTCCAAGCGTAATCAGGACCTGGGCATGATGGCCCAGCGGATCGTGTTGTCGGCCCGCTCGAACAAAGCTCCCGCGCGGTCCGGTGGCACGTCTCCGCGGGTTCGCCAGGTAATGGTGCTGCTGGGAGACCACCGGCGGCCGGATGCCGTCAAGCCGAATGAAGCGTTTGACCAGGACGATTTTCATACCATCAACGAGTTGAAGAAAGCCCTCTCTCATTTGCCAAAGTACCGCTTCAGCTACGTGGACGATCACACAGCGTTGCTCAGCACAATCAGAAACCACGCCGAGAATGTCGATTTCGTATTCAATCTTTGCGACGAGGGATTCAACAACGAGGCGGCCAAGGAACTGCATGTGCCGGCCCTCCTCGAAATTCTCGACGTGCCGTATACCGGCGGAAACCCTCAGTGCCTGGCATACTGCTACGACAAATCGCTGGTTCGGGGCATCGCGACAGAGATGGACTTGCCGGTCCCGGCGGCGTTTACCGTTGCACCGGAGGAAGTAACGTTCATTTCTTTCCCGATCGCCTTCCCGGTCATCGTCAAACCCAATTTCGGTGATTCC
>JBFGKR010000437.1:0-1655 GCA_041576575.1 Arenicellales bacterium
CTGACCCAGCTCGAGATGCGGCTGTTGGAGTACTTTATTCGCAACGAGGGGCGAGTGATCCCGCGCCAAGAGTTGCTGGAACAAGTGTGGGACATTCCGGGTCACGTCAACACGCGGGCGCCCGACCAGTTCATTCGCCGATTGCGCAAGGCCCTGGAACCCGACGCGGCCAACCCGCAGCATATCCTGACCATTCGCGACGCAGGCTACCGGTTTATTGCCAATCCCTGATCCCGCGCGGGACGGGTGGCCAGGACGTGGAGCGTCGAGTGCCGCGGCAGTCCGTTTGTATGGATGAACCGGCACTAGCAATGGCTGGACAGCGCCCCCGTTCGCTTGCAATACAAGCACGAAGCGCAAGAGCGCAAGCGAGTGAGTCAGTTACGACGAGATCACGCTCACGTTGCGTGATTGTATGATCGCGGTTCGACGTGAACTTGGCGCTGTCCAGCTATTCTTTTAATTGACGGCCAGGCGGCGCCAGGTTTTCCAGATCGGTGGACCGCCGATATAGGACTGGGTGTTTCGTTCCAATACGACCAGCTCGAACTGATCGCGGGGCACGACGAAGACTCCGTAGGGCCACGTGGGCGGCGGGTTTTCACCGGACTGGTAGGTCCGCGCGTGAGTGCGGAGCACCAGGCGATGTTGGTCGCGAAACGCGGAAGCACCGTACCCGTTGCAGTTGGTGCCTTTGCCGCTGGCTACCACGACCACCATGTACTTCTCGAAATCGACGCCTGGATCCGCGGGCGGCGCGTCTTCGATTCCGTTGAATAACCGCTCGTGGACCGCCGACCATTGCTCGGAGCTGGTAATTACCCGCAACATCGGTCGGTCGCGCCGCAGCTTGTTGCCGGACCATTTGGCGGCGATTTCTACCGCATCGCCTGGCGGACTGTCGATGGTACCGGCCAAGCGTCGACCATCGTCGAGACTGCGGTATTCGACGAAATCGGGGCGGTCGGTGGAACGAAGAGCGATGACGTCCGTGGCCTGACCGTCATCCGGCCGCAGGATCTCGATTCCGATACGATTCCAAAACGCGCTGATGCTCTCGGCCCAAACCGCTTGTTCCGTGTTTTCCGGATCGACGGCTATCAAGGACCACGTCAAACTCAAAAAGTACTTCTTACCTTGCCACTCGACTCCTTTATCGATCGCCTGACGCGTCCCGTTCGGCGTGGTCACCCAATTGTCGCTCGAACGTGTCGGCGGGTAGATGATGAAGGGGCGGTCCGAGTCATCCTGTCCGCGTTCATGCGTCAGGCGCCGTTCCTGATCGTTCCCAGTACGGGACTCGCGACGCAACGTCTGTTGTGCTTCGGTCGAAATGAAAGACACCAAGGAAAGTGTCACGCCGATCATCACTGGAATTCGTCGCATCGCCAATCCTCCTACGGAATCTGTTTTACGAATAGCCTTGCTGATTCATTTCGATTGTCGTGGCCCGGCCCAAACGAGACAAGCGGATTTCAACGGCTTGTTACAGCGGCGTTACGCAACGCCGAAGGACGGAACAAGCATGGGCGGTGACAGTGCGTTCCGCCCCGTCGCCGGTGGATTAGACGGTGGTACGGGGCGAGGCTACAATAGCGTCAAGGTGATAACCGGATGATATGTCTCGCAAAGAGTAGCTCGAGTATGGCTGGAAA
>JBFGKR010000438.1:0-1655 GCA_041576575.1 Arenicellales bacterium
CAGCTGTGGCCGAGACCCTCGGTCGCGGCCACGCACTCCCCCAACTCACGCGACTTCGCACCACCCACCTCGCGTCCGCACCGCATCAATTCCCAGCAGTTTTTCAAAATCTTGGTCATAACAACGCTTTTTCACGCATAGGTCGCCGTCGACGCCCCTCAACGTGATTTGTCGGTCGAATTTGCGAAAACTTGAGTGCGGATGTTCCATGCACAGCCCCGGATCCGGGCCACAAACCCAGACGACGCGCGGACAACGCCAGATTTCGAGAACACCGGGTATTTCCCATCGTTCTGCGCAGGATCGATTGAAGCCGCGGTGTTTTCCACCTCCGATACGGTTCTCGCGTGCGGTAGACGGGCGCGGGGCAAATCGCCCTAAAGACCAGGCTGCGCAGTGCCGATATTCTCACACGTGTCCCGGACGAAGCGTGTCAGACTCGCCAATGTTGATGGACGGGTTGTCGTCAGAGGGACGCATTGTCGCCATGCACGAAATCGATTCATCGACGCGAAGCACACCAGTACCTTTAGCGATGACTACGAGAAAACTTCAAGAGGAATCGGCTCCAAATCCGAAAGAGTCCACGGCTTTTGACCGTAAGCGATTCGGTATTCGCACAAAACTGTTCGGCGCATTCCTGGCCATTGCCGGCACCACGGTGTTTGCGACGATGATCGGCCTCGACGCCTATCGCAGACTCGGCGACAGCTTTGTCCAGATAACCCGAGACAATATGCCGGCCATGTCGCACGCGCTGAATTTGGCAATACAAAGTTCCCACTTCCGTAGTGCGATGAGCAGGCTCTACGCCTCCACAACCGACAAAGAGCGAACCGACCGTTTGTCGGATCTCCAGCGGATTGGAGAGGCTACCGATAAACAAATCGTGCTTGTCACGCATATGGTAAAACAAATCGACAAGACGGCTGACAACCGAGTCCCGCCATTCGTGAAGCGGCTGCAACAAATCAGCCATCAGCAGATACCCGCGCTCATCACGACACTGGACGAAAACGTTCGGCGACGGCTCGAGGCCCAGGCCGCGCTTCGCGGGCGCGTGGCCGAGGTACGCGCGGACCATCGCGATCTTCATCAGTATGTAAACATCGCCATTACGGACGCGGTCATGGCCGGCAGGTCCGTCGCCAATACCGAATCTCAAGGGTCCGGGCCGGGCCTGATGATGGCGCTAATGGAGACCCAGGCCAACGTCAACCTGGTGTTGAGCGTACTGCTGGAGGGGGCTCACATCGAGCACGCCGATCAGATCGCGCCTCTGCGGCACCGCCTCGCCACCGCGATCGGGGCGATCAAGCTGGCCGAGGACCAACTCAAGATCACGGAGCCGGGGCGGCTGGCCTACGAGCAGGCGCTTGTCTTTCTCGACCACGCCGACCGCGACGACAGCATTTTTCAACTGCGCGCCGCAGAACTGGAGACGCTCGAGAAAAGCAGGAAATCCCTGGATCTGCACATGCAGCTCATGGAAGAGTTCAATACCTTGGTGAAGCGCTATGTAGCCGCGAGCAAGTCCCAGGTCGACGAAAGCACCGCGCGCACGGAAACACTCATAAGCCACGGAAAGCGGCTGTTGCTGACGTTAGCCTTGACCAGTGTGATCGTCGCGCTAATGCTGGGCTGGTTGTACGTAG
>JBFGKR010000439.1:0-1621 GCA_041576575.1 Arenicellales bacterium
ATCACCCAAGGCCGTGGCGTTACCATTCATCGCAAAGATTGCCACAACGTGTTGCGAGCGCTGATGCGGGCGCGCGAACGCCTGGTTGAGGTGTCGTGGGACGAGGGGGCTGACGATACATTCCCCGTGGATATCATGGTGACTGCCTATGATCGGCAGGGCCTCCTTCGCGACGTCTCGTCCGTGCTTGCGGACGCAAAGATTAACGTGACCGCGGCGGCCACGCATACAAACAAGAATGATTATTTTGCACACATGACTTTGACCGTGGAGGTATCCGATATAGATAAACTTAGTCAAGTGCTGTCCAAGCTCACGCAGTTACCGAACGTCGTCGACGCCCGGAGACGGAATCAGTAATTTACCGCGGTTGCTCTGCAGCGATACGGCCGTGCGCGCACGACCACGGAGTCGCCGCGGATTCATTCTCCGGTTGTTGACCCCCTCGTTTCGGGAAACCGGCAACCGCTGCCACAAACCGCGATTTCGTGTGGCGCGCTGTCAAACAACTGCTGCGGCGTCGGCGCTCGCGCGTCCATGCGGTGTTCGAATAGGTGGACCAGCCGAAGCCATCGTTTGGAACAGCCGGCGGGGCGTGGAGCGAATGCTCTGAAAATATCGATGCCTCCTCGATCGTTTATACTGCGGGGTCGGCGCCGACATCATTTTTGATCGTGCGTTGATCGACACGTTCAATTTGAACGTCTACGCGATAGATCCCACGCCGATATCGACGGGCGGGCTCGCTACCCATTCACGGCCCCATGGACTCCTTTATTTTGATCAAGGTGTGGCGGACTCCGATGGAACGCCGGGGTTTTATCTACCGAAAAAAAATCGCTTTCCTGCCACTTCACACCAGTCAAGCGCTGTTCTCGGGAGGGTAGCGCCGCCGCCGGGATTTCTGGACCCGGTGCGCTGCGTCGCAACGATCAAGGCAGCACTCGGACATCGTCAAATCGATCTAACGAAGATGGACGTCGAAGGCGGAGCATGCCCGATGATCGCGGATATGCCGGAGGGTCCGATGCCCATTGATCAGTTGGCTGTGGAATTCCACCGTAGCCGCGCCACTGTTGCCTTGGAGCGTATCGTTGGCGCGGTGCGTGGGTTGCGAGAACGCAGTTTTCGCGTCTTGCACAGCGTCCCACGAACCTGTGAGATTTAATTCTTCAGTGCCCCTCCCCGTCAGTCGTGAGGGCGGGACCGGTGCCTACGGTATGTTATGATTCCCACAGCTTCTAATAAGTACAAAAGGTATGGGCATCCCGCGATCGCAAACGAACACGTCACCCGAATCGGAAAGCATCGAGCAGTTTCGGCAAGTAAGAGGGACGACGGAAATGTTGTGCGCGCAGCTTTCTCCGGAAGACTGCGTTGCACAGTCGATGTTGTACGCGAGTCCCGCGAAATGGCATCTCGCGCACGTGTCATGGTTTTTTGAAACCTTCATACTGGAAAGATGCTTACCGGAGTATCGGGCATTCGACGACGCGTACCGAGTGCTCTTCAATTCCTATTACAACAGTGTGGGACCGCAACATCCCAGGCCGGAGAGAGGACTTCTCACGCGTCCGTCGTTCGATGAAATCATCGCCTATCGACGTCACGTTGACAGGGC
>JBFGKR010000440.1:0-1619 GCA_041576575.1 Arenicellales bacterium
CAAACCACTCCGCTTTCATCGCGCTTCAAGGCGAGATCTTTTCCTTTCTCCGCAGCGCGTGGGAACTTCGACTTTCCGCCCCGCTCCCCGATACACCTCTGGTGGTCATCAGCAGGGGAAAACGCGCCTGGCCGAACACGCCGGTCGGCAACCGCATGGAGAAGCTCTGGGAAGAGCTGCAAGACGATCTTGCGTACGGCATTCCGTCGCGACGTAGTCACTCGCAGCCTCGGCACGTAGTCGCGCAGAACAGCGGACATTACGTGCATCTGGACGAACCCGAAGTGGTGGTCACCGCAATATGGCAAATCGTTTCCGCGTATCGTCGACACCGGCCCAAGCGGAAATCCACCACCTAATCGCCGGGAACCCGCGTCAGTCCTCGAAACGTTAAGACTTCCTCGATCAGCGGTTCGCCGTTCGCCCTTTCTTCGTCAGGAACGATGCTGTGTATCTGGTACACGTGCCCCGGTATTTCCGCCGAAATCGTGAAGAGATAACGCTTACCCATGTATAGCCGGTATCGGTCGCGATTGGGATCGGCGAGAAAGGGCGCAAGTGCGATCTGTTGCGCTTGTACCTCCTTCCCTTCATAAGTAATTTGCACTGTGGCAACGGCATCCGTTTTTTCGAGGGCCAAGCGAATGCGCTTCTGGAAGTAGCCCCACGGGGCCCCTGTCTGGCGCGCCATCTCATTGACGTCACGTTGCAGAAAAATCATGACAATGGGGTTGCCGCGGGCGGCCTCGATACTCGGGACGTAGCGTCTGCGATCACCGGTAAAGTAGTCGATCTCCAACACTTTATCACCGGCGTCGCTCGCGCGCACGATACGGACGTCGATGGTATCTTCGAATTCACTTCCGTCGCCGGCGCTGCGTCGGAATTCGTAGTGCAACGTGGCGGGTGCCGAAACCGACGCCAAATGGTCGGTCATGAACAAGAGGGTGTTCGCCTTCGAAAACCGCTCCGAGGTAGCCTGTACACCCGCGCTCCACACCAGCAGTAGAAACACGGCCGAGACTCCGCCGCACCGGCGGCCATTACGGTACCGCTCGCTTGCACACATCATGGCCTCCCCGGTCAAATGTTTGTTAGCGGCGTCGACGACGCCTTTGCAATACGACCCGTCCGCGTACTATGTCCGATGCGGCGGCGAGATTCCAGTGACTAGATTGGGAATGGTCTCGGGAAAAACTGCGGCTGGATCGGCGCGGCCACCGCACATTCCCCGGCGACAACGCTGCGCCAATGATATGCCTCGAAACCTGGCCATCGGAATCTCCGTCTCGGCGCGAACGCCGGGCCGAAAAATGATCTATGGATCTGGAGTTGCGTACCCGTGGAAAGCAACAATTGGTTTCGTCTTTACTATGCGCTCGGCCCCGCATAATATGCGTTTGCTCGACGGGCGACGGCCAGTCCATGAACGTGTCACCATTCGTCTGTCCCGAACTGAAACACCTTTCGTGACACCGTGACACGTTTTCGAGGCGAGCGCGCTGCGCGGAGCAATGGCGTCTGCCGGGTGGTCGACGTTTCGAGAGCACGGTGTTCCGGCACACAATTTGCTCCGCTTTGGGTGTCGAGGTGTGTCTGTGGTGTGAGGGTTTGTAGTG
>JBFGKR010000441.1:0-1604 GCA_041576575.1 Arenicellales bacterium
GCTTGACCATCTGGCGCCCGACGAAACTGCGTGCCATGGGGATCACCTCTATCGGCAGTGGATACCCGCCCAAGACATCCACCAGCTTGCTTTCGTCGGCGATGCAGACAAATTTCTCGCTGGCCGCGGCCAAGATCTTTTCTCGCGTAAGCGCGCCTCCTCCTCCTTTGATCAGGTGCAGGTGGCGCGTAGCTTCGTCGGCGCCGTCTATGTAGAGCGGAAGATCGCCGGTATCGGCCAATTCGAGCACCGGTATGTTCAGGCGTTTTAACAGCTCCGCCGTGGACACGGAGCTGGCTACGGCCCCGTCCAGCTTGTTTTTTACTTTCGCCAGGGCCTCGACGAAGTAATTTGCCGTGGATCCGGTGCCCACGCCGATTACCATGTCCCATTCGATGTACTCGACCGCGGCCTCTGCGGCGGCCTTTTTTTGATCTTCTCGTGTCATATTGATAAAACCTGCTGTTACGGTTCCGATTCGAGTGGGCATTCTGTCACAGAATCGGTGATGAAAGTATTTGCTCGTTCCCGACCGCAATGCCGGAGAACTATCTAAAAAATATCCTCAAGGCCCGCGTTTACGACGTGGCCGAAGAGACGCCTTTGGAGTACGCCCCCGCTTTATCGCAGAGACTGGCTAATCACGTGTGGTTGAAACGCGAAGACGAGCAGCCGGTGTTCTCGTTCAAGTGTCGAGGTGCTTATAACAAGATGGTGCATCTCGACAAGGCGCTGCTCGAGCAAGGTGTCGTTACGGCGTCGGCGGGGAACCACGCCCAGGGCGTGGCGCTGGCGGCGCAAAGGCTGCACAGTACCGCAGTCATCGTCATGCCCGAGACTACGCCGCAGATAAAAATCGACGCGGTTTCTCGCTTTGGCGCAGAGGTGGAGCTGCACGGCGACGGCTACGACGACGCCTACGAGCTGGCCAAACGACTGAGCGCGCGCAACGGTTTGACGTTCGTCCACCCCTACGATGACGCCGATGTCATCGCCGGACAGGGCACCATCGGTTTCGAGATATTGAAGCAGTTTACGGCGCAGATTCATGCGATATTCGTGCCCGTGGGCGGAGGCGGCCTGATAGCGGGAATCGCCGTCTACATCAAGCAGATCCGCCCCGACATCAAGATCATAGGCGTGGAACCGGACGATGCGGACGCGATGTACCGCTCGTTGAAAGTCGGTCGTCGCGTACGCCTCAAGCAAGTGGGTCTGTTCGCGGACGGCGTGGCCGTGCGTCAGGTTGGCCGGGAAACCTTCCGCATAACGCGGCGCTTCGTCGATGAAATGCTGCGCGTGAGCACGGATCAGACTTGCGCCGCCATAAAAGACGTTTTTGAGGACACGCGGTCGGTCATGGAACCGGCCGGTGCGTTGGCGGTCGCGGGGCTGAAGGAATACGTGGAAAGGAATCAAGCGCGCGGCGAGAATCTGATCGCTGTCGCGTCGGGCGCCAACATGAATTTCGATCGGTTGCGGCATGTCTCGGAACGAGCGGAAATCGGCGAGAGACGCGAAGCGATCTTTGCGGTGACCATTCCCGAGCGGCCGGGTAGCTTCCGAAGGCTTTGTTCGATTATCGGCGCCCAGGGCATCACCGA
>JBFGKR010000442.1:0-1603 GCA_041576575.1 Arenicellales bacterium
CGAGCCGGTGTAGACCCAATCGTCCGAGTCTTGCTCGTCCTGCCGGCCGGCGATACGCATCAATTCGACGGCCTTTTTTCGCTGCACCTGTCCGTCTTGCTCCCAGCTTACCCAAAGCGCCACCGGGTCGCCGGTAGCCGGCTGCACATCGAACTGATAGCGCAGCCGATTGGACTGACCCGCTTCGAGGCCGATCAGGATGCAGGCGAGGTTGAAGTCGACCGCGGTGGCGTCGACCTCGAGTAAGCTCTCGTAGGCCTTCATGCCGCCCCGGGTGGTCGCCAGGTACTCGAGCGGGGAGTCGGGAGGGAGTTTCAGGATGGAGGCGGGCACGGAGAAACGTTGCTTGCCTCGGTCGATCTCTATACGATTGATCCGGTAGCGCTGATCCCCGAGATCCTCGACCTCGGGCTCGAGCGGCGCCGCTTGTATCGATTGAGCGATCGCCGGTGCGGCGCTGCAAAGACCGAGCAGGGCGACCCACACATAGGGGGCGGCGGTGTTGCGGCGGACGCGCGTCCGCCATCCGTGCAACCCAGCTTGAAACGCGGCAATCAAGAACTCACGCCTCCTGTCGACCGGTATTCACGTTAGCTAGCGCACCGTTGCGACAATGTCTAAGGGATTGGACGAAGACCAGTTTAATCGCGCACCGACGTATTTTCTACGAGGGCATCTCTGCAGGTGGTGCGGAATCCCGTGAATTGCTAATGCTTGAGGTCTCGGTCATGCGTTCGGCACCGCTCCCACAACGACGCCTTGTCAGAGAGCGGCGGCTATGTCCCGGAAATCGCGCCGTATCCGCTCCCATTCCAGTATTGCCCAAGGCGTAAAGATCTGTGAACGCGTTTTCATCTGGCGATCCAACTGTTCCGGCGTTACGTAACGCCAACTGTTGATTTCATGGGTGTTGGCCTGCACGGAGTCCGACGATATTCCTGCGTATACCGAGCAGCACTCGTGTTCCGATCCCACACCGGCAAAGTTCGCTCGGTAAATAAACTTGAACAAATACCTGAGCTCACAAGTCATTTGGAGTTCTTGAAGGAGGCGCCGAGGCACGGCGTCCCGCATGCTTTCCCCGCGTCGGGGATGACCGCAACAGCTGTTTGACCAAAACAGGGGCCATAAACGCTTCTGCGCGCTCCGCTGCTGCAACAACAACTGTCCTCGCTCGTTGAATACGAACACCGAGAATGCCCTGTGCAGAAGTCCGTCTCCGTCGTGGCATTTGTCTTTGGCCATAAACCCGACCTGTTCGTCCGATCGATTGACCAGAATCAACTCCTCGGAGTCTACGGAGACAAACGGCGCACTGCTGGGTTTTGTCTTGCTCGTGACCAAAGGACGAAAGACCGAAATGTTGGCTCTTTGAAATACAGTCGGCCGATTTACGAACTGGAACGGTTGTTCTCCAGAAAGCCGCGACGCGATTCCTAATTCCGCTAGTGTATCTCATCGAGGATGCGCAATTCTGAAACCACGCGCACATCGAATCCTTCATCCGCATGAAAGCCGCGCGGCGGCACGGATAAGAACCACAGTCATTTTCCGCCGAGACGGGAGCAGCTTAGGTCATGCCGTGTGATCCAGGTTCGAGGAC
>JBFGKR010000443.1:0-1599 GCA_041576575.1 Arenicellales bacterium
CACGCCAGCGCTCATTTGCGATCGACTTCGGGTAGTAGGCACGCACGAATTCTTCCCGCATCAATTGACCCTCGCGATGCCCCTCGGCGGCGGCATGTATGTACACCACGTCCTCGCTTACCGGTGGTTTGGCGTTGACGAGAATGTCCCCGGCTTCCTCGCGCCTATGCTTCATATACAGTTCTTGGAAAAAGAAACGCATGAGTTTGCAGTGTCCTGGGTACCGCAGAGTCTTATAGTTGAGTTCCTGCACGCGGCCTTGGTACGTGTCGCACATCGTGCCCAAACCCCCCGAAGTTGTGAACGCCTCCAGCTGAATGCCGTGAATGACGACGGTCTCCAATTGGCCCATTGGAGGTACGAGCATCTTTTTTCCGTCGGTGATCACCTCGCAGTCATTGAGGTATTCGTTGACGACTCCCTCCGGTGACCAGTTGAATGCGTAACCGAGGAGGCCGCGGGGATGCTGCGGCAGGGCGCCGACGCGCAGTTCGATGCTGCGCAGAGTGTGGAGTTTACGGCTTAGAGCGGCGCCGACTATTGCGATGAAGCCTGGGGCGAGTCCGCACTGGGGCGCCATGACTGCACGCGCATTATCGCTGAGACCGACGATCTGCTTCGCCGTGGTGACGTCTTCCGTCAAGTCGAAGTAGTGCACGCCCTGCGCATACGCAGACTTGGCGACGCCGAAGGTGAACCGGTAGGGCAGACAGGCGACGACGGCGTCCACAGCATCGAGGCGTTCTGCAAGCGCAGCGCCGTCTTGGACGTCGATGCGACTGGCGGGAATCGCGAAATTCGCGGGTTTCCGGCAGTCGACGCCCTGCACTTCGAAACCCGACTCGTAGAGCAAGGTCGCTACCAGCGACCCGATCCGTCCGAGACCCACCACCAACACTGACTCTATTTGCTTGGACACGATGCTCCGCAGCGCACGCTGACCGTATGATGCCAGCATTATATGCGCAGCGGTGCCCGGCGGGGGGGCGCCCGGCGGGGGTCGGACCAAGTTATTCGTTTGAATATATTGAATTTTCGGTCGTAATTTGGCCGTTATTGCTGCTTAGAATCCGCATTTTTCCGTGTTAAAACGCGTGGTCAAGCAAGGGCAAAATCAAAACACGAAGTCAGAGTACAGCGGCGACCCTTGGGAGCCGCTTCCATCCTCCCCGGAATCGACGTCTTGCGTCTGATCACGCCGCAAATCTGCGCCGAACCTCAACCGTCGCTTTCCCGCTCGTATACCGACGACGTCGATTCGGCACCTGCTCGATCCAGTAGTCGGTGGCCTCGCGAGATCGGCGGATCCGACGTCTCTATCTTGAGATCAGAGGTCCTGGTTTAGTCGCTCTGGATGCGGTGCCGTTGTCGCGCCCACTCCAAAGTCCAACGCTGTTCGGGTCCGCAGTCGGGAAGACGAGACTCCGCGGCAACGAACGCGACTGGGCTGGGGTTGTGAAAAAGTGGGACGAGCGCGATAAAATCGCTGGTCGACATCAGGACGAGGTGTCGCAAAAAGACCTCGGCCGTCGCCGTTGCCTATGAGCCGGACTAAACTCGCGATTCGCGTCGAAACCCATTGCGGTCACCACGCCGAGG
>JBFGKR010000444.1:0-1585 GCA_041576575.1 Arenicellales bacterium
GATCAGGTCCTTGGCGCCGGCGGATCGAGCCTTTTCTACCGAGGCCGCGAGGGACGACAGCACGGTGTCGACGACGTCTTCGTGTTCGACCTCGTGCGGGAGTGCGCCTGGCGTACCCACCGAGTGCATGACGATCAGCGGAGCACCCGCCTTCGCAGCAACGCCCGCGGTCTCCGGATTGTAGCGCAATCCAGTGATATCGTTGATGATATGGGCGCCGGCGTCGAGTGCAGCGGTGGCAACGATTGGCTTGTACGTATCAATGGAGATGAATGCGTCCGGAAACCTGGAGGAGATGGCCTCGATGACCGGCACTACCCTCCGAATCTCTTCGTCATTGGTGATCGGCCGTGCCCCTTCACCATAATTGCGCCCCTTCGGCCGCGACGATTCCCCTCCTACGTCGACAATCGTCGCTCCCTCGGCGAGCATTTCCTCGACGCGATGCATAGCGTTGTCAAGTCGCATGAACTTACCGCCATCGGCGAACGAGTCGGGCGTTACATTCAGGATTCCCATAACGATGGGTTGCGCCCCGGATCCGGTGCCGCATTTCAATCTGCGGCCGCGGCAATCGAGTACATAAGACCGATCCGGGCGTGCATACGCGTGGGTATTGGGGACTTTGGCCGGCATCATTCCTCGCTGGTTGGGAATTCGAAAATACGGTCGCTTCGAGTGAATTCCGTGTTCAAATTGCACGATCGACGATCTAATCGTGACCCCAGACGGATTTAGTTTCGTTTGATTGATTCAGACAGCCGGATCGTGTGGCGAAGTGGGCCGTCGGATTGTCGCCACTTTGCCTGATGGAGCGAATCGAACTTGCAGGCGATCACACTGTCTCAAAACTAAGGGTACGGGAAGTCTTTTTTAGGGCTCATGCCCGCCGGTAGAGGTTGGTCCTGGAGTACATGCGGATTATCGTTCGGAATCTAGTCGATGTACTACCCTTCGGGCCGCTGGCTGCGGTTCGAAGGGTCGGTACGGATCCGATCGGTGTTCAGGAAACATTGCTGCGGCAGCTTCTTGCGCGCGCAGCTGCAACGGATTTCGGGCGACAGTTCGACTTTTCCGAGTTGCTGAACGCAGAGAATATTGTTGCGGCGTATCAGCATCGCGTACCGCTGCAGGATTATGATTCGCTGGAACCGTTTCTCACGCGTGTCAGGCGCGGTGAGGCGGACGTCACCTGGCCCGGCACGTTTTCAGACTTCGCCATCTCCAGCGGGACCGCATCCGTAGGAAAGGTGCTTCCAGTCAGCCGTGCCACGCTCGAAGGGAACAACCGTTTCGGTATTGGCGCCGCGCTGAACTACATGTCACGAACGGGTGATGCGTCAATGTGGTTTGGCAAGATGCTGAGTCTTCCGGGGCGTATTGAAAAGGAAAACGCCAACGGTCGCGAAACCTTCGTAGGAGAAGTCTCCGGCCTGCAATCGAAATATGCCCCTGTGTTTGTCTCTCGCCTCTACCAGGCGGTGCCCAACGATATTCTCTTTATGAATAACTGGGAGCGAAAGCTTGACGCCGTGGTGGAAAGGACTCTCGACAGCGACGTGAGAGCGTTGGTAATGGTACCAAC
>JBFGKR010000445.1:0-1583 GCA_041576575.1 Arenicellales bacterium
CCGCACGACCGCGGACTCCCGCTTCGACACAGGCGCGGACCAAATCGTCGACGTGGATCCGATTCGTAAACGGGCATTCCTGTTCCCGGACCACGGGGGCGCCGGATCGTATGCGCTCCAGCGGCAGCCTGTCGGGTCCATAAATACCGGCCACCCTCAGCACTACGACGGGGACGCGGCGCGTCCCGCCCCAGGAGCGCAGAACGCGCTCCGCGTCCAAACGCCGCCGTGCACGATCGGAACCGGGCCGTAATGCCGAATCTTCATGTACCCAATCGCCCCGGTGGTCCCCGTACACCCCGGAGGTGCTGAGTAGCACACAACGTTTGGGCAAACGCGGTTCTGTAATGGCGGACACGAAGCAGCGCGACCACGTATCGGCGGCGCCGGATGGAGGCGGCGGCGCCAGGTAATACACCAGCCTATCCGTCAGCTCCAAGCGCCGAAGACTCCAGATATCCGCCAAGTCGCCCGGCACCGGGGATATCCCGTGGTCCCGCAGGCGCTCGGCGCTGGCCTGACTGCGCGCCAGCGCGGCGACCGATGCGCCGCGCTCCAGCCACTGCTGCGCGAGTCGCGTTCCTACATAACCGCAACCAATGACAAAAACCCGGGTCATCCTCCGCTGGATACCATAATCCCCGTAAAAATGCATGCGCGTCCCGGTCTCTCCCCCCGGGCGAACGCGCGCCATTGCGTATCGTCCTGACAACGATTACCGTGAACAGATGATAGGCAAACAATCGTTCGCATGATCCCCCGGTATCGGTATTTAGTCCTATTTTTGCTTCTCGGGCTGTGCGCGGGAACCGCACGCGCAGATCCCATGGAGGCCGCAATCGAGGCCTACGAATCGGGCGACTATGAGACCGCGCTCGAAATTCTTAGGCCGCTCGCGGAACAGGGGCATCCGGATGCGCAGTTTCGACTGGGCACGATGTTCGACAACGGACTGGGGCTACCCAAGGATGCGGTGAAAGCGGAGTACTGGTACAACAAGGCCTGTCCGCTTCCGGAGTTCGGCACCGACAGGTAGATTCGACCCCATGGAGGGGTCTGTATGATCCTTGCACCGCCGTGTGGCGCTGTGTCATGTCGTACCCGTGTTTCGTTCAGTCCCGACGCAGACGATCGGAAACCGCGATTGGGGTGGGGAATCGCAGTACGATGAGATAAGACGAGCCCACGAACGTCAACAAAGTCGCGACCTGAATCAGATATGCGGCTTGACTTGCGATCAGTCCGGCCTCGAGGGCGAGAAACGCAATGAGCAGGGAGAATTCGCTCATTTGCCCCAGGCGCCAGCCGGTTTCCCAAGCGAGTTTGTCGCTCTCCGCGGTCTTGATCAATAGAAAACGAAAAATAACCGGTTTGAGGGCTAGCAATGCAACGCTCAACACGCAAGCCGGTAACCATACGTCGGCGATAACGCTCATATCCAGACCGGCACCCAAGGCGAAGAAGAACATGACCAAGAAAAAATCTCGAAGCGGTCTCAGGCTCTCTGCGATATAGCGCGAGATGGGGCTGGTGGCCACTGCAATCCCCGCTACGAATGCCCCGATTTCATACGACAAGCCCAC
>JBFGKR010000446.1:0-1567 GCA_041576575.1 Arenicellales bacterium
CCACCCAATCGGGATCCACGGTGTCATCGCACACCACCACGACCTCGGAGGGGCCGGCAATCATGTCGATGCCCACTCGGCCGAATACCTGTTTCTTCGCAGTGGCAACATAGATGTTTCCCGGACCCACGATTTTGTCCACCGCAGGAATGGTTTCGGTGCCAAATGCCAAGGCGGCTACGGCCTGGGCACCGCCGACTCGGAACACGCGCTCGACGCCCGACACCGCTGCTGCCGCTAGCACAAGTTCGCTGATTTCACCCTCGGGCGTGGGAACCACCATGATGATCTCCGGCACGCCGGCGACCCTGGCCGGGATGGCGTTCATTAACACCGAGGACGGATACGCAGCCTTACCGCCCGGCACGTAGACCCCTACGCGGTCCATGGGCGTGATCCTTTGACCGAGCACATTGCCGTCCGGCTCGCTGTATTCCCACGAGGCCTGTAACTGGCGTTGGTGGTAACGACGAATACGCTCGGCGGCAAACTCCAATGCTGCCAGATGGGACGGTGTCAGCCCCCGCAACGCCTGCGTCAAGCGCTGTTTTGGAATCTCGAGTTCACCTGCAGTTCCCAAATCCAGGTCGTCGAATTGCCGGGTATACTCCAGCAGGGCCTTGTCGCCTTGCTCACGTACCCGCAGGAGGATGTCGCCGACGGCGCGCTCAATTCCGGCGAGTTGGCTTTGATCACGATCCAGAATTTGCTGCAAAGTGACGTTGAAATCGCTCTTCGCCGTGTCGAGTTCACGAATGTCGATGTTCACGCTTGGTCTCGTTTCCGATTCGGTCAATGGAAAAATTCAGCTTTCCGTTTTTCACACTCAATGCTGCAACGTTTACCGCTAAAGGTGCACTGCTCTCCGCGATTTCTTCCGCCTCAACGAGACAGTTTGCGCGTGAAATCGCGCCACTGTCGGTCGGGTCAGCGGTGTAAGCCGACAAACCCATCAGGGGCGCCGATTCAAGGGAGCCGTGCGATTTAATGAAGGTCGTCTGCGTGCGCGAGGCCACCAGAAAGTCCGCGAGCCGTGTTCACAGATTAGCGGTGACGGGCCACGTCCGGCACGCAGCAGGATCATTACAGACCGCCGTAAGACGGGGTTCGGCTGCTAGCGTACGACAACGCGCAGTACCGAGATCCAGTAACACGGAAAACACGCCACCTCTGCGCTCTTTTAGCAACACGTCTTTACCGGCGATTCCAAAATCGGCACATCGGTCCTCCACGTATCCCGCAGACACGGGCTCTACGCCACCGTACTCGCAATGCTTGCCATCTCCATCTTGTTTTCCGGAACACGGCGAATCTTAGCCCCGAGCTGCGCAAGTTTCTCCTCAATACACTCGTAACCCCGGTCGATGTGGTAGATCCGATCTATGACCGTGTCGCCCTCGGCGACCAAACCCGCAAGAACCAGGCACGCGGAAGCACGCAAGTCCGTAGCCATCACCGGCGCGCCCCGAAGTTTTTTTACCCCGTGTACCAGCGCAATATTTCCTTTCATTTCCACCTTGGCGCCCATACGGACGAGTTCGTGGGCGTGCATGAACCGGTTTTCGAA
>JBFGKR010000447.1:0-1552 GCA_041576575.1 Arenicellales bacterium
ACCTGCACCGGTTCAGAGCACTGGCCGCGGCAAACCCCCAGAAGTGCCGCCAAAGAGATGTCAGAGTACAATTCGCAGTTCTCAAGTGTCGCCACCACGCCGCTGTCACCATGGAACGCAGACTCGCCGCCATTCTCGCCGCCGACGTAGTCGGGTACAGCCGACTCATGAGCACTAACGAGGTCGAAACGCTATCGGCCCTGCAATCCCACCGCGATGCGCTCATTGAACCAACGATTGCTGCTCATCGAGGTCGGGTCGTCAAATGGATGGGCGACGGCGTATTGGCGGAGTTCGCCAGCGCAGTGGATGCTGTTGCCGGTGCGGCAAACATCCAACGCGGAATGTGGCTGCGCAACAAGGGAATTGCGGCGGAGTCACGAATCGTTTTTCGAATCGGGATCAACGTTGGAGACATCATCGTCGAAGGCGACGACATTCATGGCGATGGCGTAAACGTGGCCGCGCGGCTCGAGGCCCTGGCCGCCCCCGGCGGCATTTGCCTTTCCGCGGAAGTTTATCGTCACGTAAAGCAGCGGCTTGATCTAAGGTTCGAAGACCTCGGCGAGCGTGAGTTCAAGAATATTTCCGATCCCGTTCGTGTGTACCGCGTGCGGCCGGATGCGCCCGCGGGGGTTACAGGATCGTTCGACGCCGTAGCACGGCGTCCACCCACGCTGGCGCACAAACCCCCTATTGCGGTGTTGCCTTTCCGAAATCTGAGTCCCGATCCGGATCAGGACTATTTCGTCGATGGCATGACCGAGGACATCATTACCAGCCTTTCGAACTGGCGCTCGTTCCCGGTGTTCTCACGGCATTCTACGCTCGCGTTGCAGGGTATGGGATACAGCGACAAGCAGATCTGTGAACGTCTCGGTGCCAGGTATGTCGTTCAAGGAAGCGTGCGCCGCAGCGGTGATAAGCTTCGCATCACCGCCGAACTAACAGATGCTCACACTAACCAAAGCTTGTGGTCGCAGCGTTACGATCGTAAAGTCAACGATATCTTCGAAGTTCAGGACGATGTGGCTTTTCATATCGCGGCGGCGGTTGCGCCGGAGATTTGTCGAACGGAATACCAAACGGCGTTGCGAAAAAACCCGGACGATCTCAACGCGTGGGATATCTATTTGCACGCAGTTTGGCAGAGAAACTTGAGGACTAAAGACGGCGTCAGCAAGGCCAAAAAATACCTCGAAAAACTGGTCCACGACGGAGCAGATTTTCCGGAACCCTACTCTCTCTTGGCGTTGATACTCAGTGATGAAATCGTCACCTTCGCGGCCCGAAACGTGGATTCGACAATCAATCGAATCTTCCAACTCGCCGGCTACGCGCACAGGCTCAATGTAAACGATCCCGCTGCATACATTTCCCGGGCGATCGCGCATTTCTGGAAGGGCGAACTGCACAACGCGGTCAGCGACGCAGGCCTCGCAGTACAAGCCAACCCCAGCTCACCGCTCGCCAACGCCTGGCTGGGTCTGGCGCTGACCCATGTGGGTGAAGCGGCGTCGGCAGAGGCCTACGCCCGCGCCGCTCTGACACT
>JBFGKR010000448.1:0-1544 GCA_041576575.1 Arenicellales bacterium
CTATCCGGCGACATGCGTCTACGGGCAATTGAATGAATCTGCTGATAGATATTGGTAATCATTTTCTAAAATGGGCGGAATGCCGGGAGGCGAGTTGGCGCGGAGGCCATCGTGTCGAGATCGTAGGCCCCCCTCCGGATTTGTTTGGGAGGTGTTGGCGCGACCTACCGGCACCGGAGCGGATCATGGTGTCCGACGTCAAAGGTACGGAGTTTCGGACCGCATTAACGACCTGGTGCAGCGAGTATTGGCGGGTGCGACCGCTGTTCCTCGATCCCGCGGCACCCGGGTGGGGGATTAAAAACAGCTACCGCCACCCAAAGCAGTTGGGACCGGATCGGTGGGCGGCTCTTCTCGGCGGTCGAAAGCTTGCGCAGGGTCCTTTGGGCGTGATCGATTGCGGAACCGCGATCACGATAGACGCGTTGGACCACGCTGACGTGTTTCTTGGAGGGGCGATCATGCCCGGCTTGAGTTTGGCGCGTGACTGCCTCACGAAGAGTGCGCACGGCATCAAGGAACAAGGGTCTGAACCCCTCACGGTGTTGGGCCGTAGCACCGCAGATTGCGTCAGTGGCGGGGTGTATTATGGTTCGGCCGGAGGGATCGATCGATTGGTCGGCGAGATTGAAAATACGCTCGGGCGGCCGCTAAGATGGTTTCTGACGGGGGGTGACGGGATGAGTCTGCTTCCTTACTTGGCAGTAAACGCGAGCCACGAGCCGGAATTGGTGCTGATTGGCCTGAACGAAGCGCTGAAACGATTATGAAATGGGTTTTTGGGTTGTTGTTGATCGCGAACGTCGGTCTTTATCTCTGGGCCACGGGACATAAGAGTGCACCGGTGTCCTCATCGAGGGCGGTGGTCAACGCCGAGGGAATGCGATTGCTCCAAGAGCAGCCGCTTTCGCCTGGCACTAAGAACGAAAGCGTGTGTTATCGCATTGGACCATTCGAAGAAGAGCGGGGCTCCGCGGACGCGGCGGCGCGGCTGAACGAGTTGTTTGTTCCGTACAAGGCGCTGAAGGTGAATAAGCGCGAAGTGCGCGCGTATCGCGTGTATCTCGGACCTTACGGAACGCCGGGCGAGATCGAGCTCCAAAGGGAGTTACTGCGAAAAAACGGCGTCAACGAGCATTACGTCAAAAGCGAATCCGAAACCCGGGATGTTATTTCGCTTGGCCTGTTTTCGCAGAAAGCACGCGCGGAGGAATTCCGCGTCGAACTGAGCGGGAAGTCCATCGAGGCGAAAACCCGGCCGGAGAATCGAACACTGGGGCCGACCTACTGGCTCGAGCTTCGCGACATCGACCCGCAACCGACGGTCATGACCGCGCTTCGCGAGAGCCGTTGGCGGGACGATAAGGCGCGTCTTCGGGTTTTTCCCTGTAGTTGAGTGGGTTTAGTGGGACGCCTCCGGCGCCTCGTCTCGCCGCTTGTCGCACGGGGTCGCCGTATTTTGGTCCCTCGAGGTCGACTCGCACCCCGTTTATTTCTACAATCCGCCCCCCGATGTGATGGCCCGCATAGCTCAGCTGGTAGAG